>CAYUGW010000148.1:0-8644 GCA_964444245.1 uncultured Blastocatellaceae bacterium
GGTCGAAATTAAAGACGGAAAATTGAGCGTAACACTCGTCGGCATCGGAAAAACTTGGAATATTGACGAACCGCCGAAAAGCGGAAAAATGAAACTCGACGGTGTAGTTTACAGCCAAAGCGGTTCGAGTCAAACCGATTCAACCGATAAAAATGATACGGAAAAACCGAAATCAACAACAAAAGCTGATGCTTCAAAACAAGAAGTTCCGTCCGAGACGGAGGCTCAGGATATGGCGAAAGCAACTTTGCTGGAGTTTAATAAAGCGGTTCAGCAAGAGGATTTTACCGATTTTCATGATTCGATTTCAAAAACCTGGCAAAAGGAAATAACGCCGGAAAAATTTAACGAGGCTTTTGCCGTATTTATCGAAAAGAAAGTGGACATCTCCGGAATCAGTTCAGAGGATGCCGAATTTTCCACGAGTCCTGAAGTCAAAAAGGAACAGGGTTTCGATATGCTGACGCTCGAGGGCGTATATCCGACAAACCCGCAAACCACATTTTCCCTGAAATATATTCCCGAGGGAAAAGAATGGAAACTTTCGAGAATCAGGGTTAATTTAGGTAAGTAAAAATAAAATCACGGACATAATAAAAAGGCGGTTTTCGGACTGCCTTTGTTTTTTTTTTATTACTGAGCTAAACTTTTTTCTATCTTTTTCAATAAAATCTTTTAAAAAAATATGAAAATACACGAATATCAAGGGAAAGAACTTTTAAAAACTTTCGGCGTTCCGGTTCCGCGCGGAATTGTGGCAACAACGCCGGAAGAAGCCGAAAAAGCGGCGCGGGAATTGGGAACTGATGTGGTCGTCGTCAAAGCGCAGATTCACGCCGGCGGACGCGGCAAGGGCGGCGGCGTAAAACTGGCGAAATCGCCGGAAGAAGCGCGGCAATTGGCGGAAGAAATAATCGGGATGAATCTGATAACGCATCAAACCGGACCCGAAGGGCGCGAAGTAAAAACGCTTCTGATCGAAGAAGGTTTGCCGATTGACCAAGAATATTATCTCGCCATCACGCTCGACCGCGCCGGCGGAAAAGATGTTTTTATGGCATCTTCGGAAGGCGGAATGGATATCGAAAAGGTTGCGGCTGAAACACCCGAAAAAATTATTCGGGAAACAATCGAACCGGGTTTGGGTTTGCAGCCTTTTCAGGCGAGAAATCTGGCTTTCGGACTCGGTTTGCCGAACGAATTGATCGGTCAAGCGGCGAAATTTATGATCTCGCTCTACAACGCCTATCAAAAAATGGACGCGACGATTCTGGAGATCAATCCGTTCCTGAAAACCAAGGATGATCGCCTGATTGCTTTGGATTGCAAGGTTAATTTTGATGACAATGCGATGTTTCGCCATAAGGATTACGCCGAACTGCGCGATCTGGATGAAGAAGAACCGCTCGAGATCGAAGCCTCGAAATTTGATCTGAGCTATATCAAACTCGACGGCGACATCGGTTGTATGGTCAACGGCGCAGGGCTGGCGATGGCGACGATGGATATTATCAAACTCGCCGGCGGCGAACCGGCAAATTTTTTGGATGTCGGCGGCGGCGCATCGCAGGAACGGGTTGAAAATGCTTTTCGCATTTTGCTTGCCGATACGAATGTCAAAGCCGTTCTGGTCAATATTTTCGGCGGAATTGTCAGAACCGATATGGTTGCCCGCGGCGTTGTCGCGGCAGGTAAAAATCTCGGCGTTTCGATCCCGATTGTCGTACGTTTGGAAGGCACGAATGTCGAAGAAGGAAATCGTGTGATTGCCGAATCGGGAATGAATTTCGTCGTTGCCAACGGTATGCATGACGCGGCGGAAAAGGTCGTTTCGGCGGCAAGAGCGCAGTTTTAGTAAAATATTTCGTGGGTATTGAAAAAGTCAGCAGCAGTTGATCGATCAACTGCTGCTGACTTTTTCAGTTTTTAAAAGGATCGGCACCGTCTGTCGAATATCCTAAAGGCGGAAAAATCAGTATAGCGAACGATAGTGAGCAGGTTTGTCGGCTATTAACTTTTCAGTTTATCAAGGTGTTCGCTTGCGGCTCACAATACCGATTTTTCCTTATGGCATAGAGGTTGCTGGTTTTTATAAATAGAAACCGGAATTAACGGATTTCTTCCCCTGTTTGATTCTTCTGATTTTATAAGTTTTGCTGTTTAACCCTAAAATCTATGCAGTTTAACTCACAAACTCCTTAGTTATGCCCCACAAGTTACAGCTATTTGCGGGTGTCAATTTATTGGCACTCGCAGAATTTGTGCAAGATTCTACACTACTCAAATTTAGTCTTAGCAAAAGATGAAAATAAGCCGAAAAATAACATTATTATTTATTCTGGTAGCCGCGCTGGTCGGGGTTATCGGAGTTTTCAGCGTATCTGCAATTCAACGCATTGTAGATTTTTACGGTGGCAGCGATCAGCATTTTAAGAATGTTTTAAAAGCATCGACAGAAGTGATCACCTACGGCAAAAGTGCGGAAGGACATTTAGTTTTGTTTATGGCGATGAATGATGTTGTGAACAGAGAAATGTTTTTCAACAGGCACGCTTCTCTCCTCAAGCAAGTCGAGATTTTGGAAAAGGAAATCGAAAACGAAAAATCCAGAGGGCTTCTAAATGAAATAAAACAGAAAGCAGACGAACTTCTTACTGTCGGAAATATATTGCTCAAAGCATATGATGAAGATATGGCGAGAACCGGGAAATTTAATCTCGCTTCATACACCGATTTAATAAAAAGCTTAAATTTGATCTGCACTATTATGCGGCAAAAGGGAACAGAGCTTTCGATATTTGAGACTGAATTAGAGAATCAAAAAAAGATTGACGCAGAAGCAAATGCCCTGGTTCTTAAACGAAATATAATTATCACCGCAGTCGCCGCTTTATTTCTCGCCGTAGTTTTCGGATTAGCTCTGTCGAGGTCAATCGCCAAGCCGATTCTCCACCTAAAAGCCGCCACCATTGAAATCGGCAAAGGTAATCTGAATGCCGCCGCAGAGATCAAATCCGAAGACGAAATCGGCGATCTGGCACGTTCGTTTAATCAAATGGTCGCCGATTTGAAAAAATCCCGTTCTAACCTGACGGCTGCCCAAAATTTTACCGATACAATGCTTAATTCGATGGTTGATTTTGTTGTGGTGATTAATCTGGACTTAACCATTTCGCAGGTTAATAAGGCGGCACTGAAAATCAACGGTTATGAAGAACACGAGCTTATCGGAAAATCGGTCAATATGCTGATCGGCGATAGACCGTTTACCCGAAAAGGTGTGGATAGTTTGCGAAAAAACCGTTTTATCGCAAACCTCGATAAGATTAACCTCAATAAAGATGGGACTTTAACGCCGATCTCGATGTCCTTATCGGTTTTTCAGGATGAACACGGCGAGGATTTGGGGATCATTTGTGTCGGAAAAGATATTACCGAGCGCAAGGAGGCGGAACAAAAACTCGCATTCGAAAGCAGTTTGATGCAGGCATTGATGGATAATATTCCCGATGCTATTTATTTTAAAGACACCGCGAGCCGTTTTGTCAGAGTCAGCAAACATATAAATTTAAAAGGCATCGGTTCGCCGGAAGAAGCCATCGGTAAAACCGATTTCGACTTTTTTGTCGAAGACCTAGCCCGCCTCTTTTATGAAGATGAACAACAGATTATGCGAACCGGAAAACCCTTGATAGATAAGGAAGAACAGAAAATTTTTCTTGACGGTTCGACCGGTTGGGTTTTGACGACCAAAGTTCCGATTTTCGATGCGGAAGGAAAAGTTACCGGTATTATCGGCGCATCGCGCGATATTACCGAACGTAAAATGATGGAAGAAGAACTCAGAAGCCGCGAGATGCTACTTGCTGAATCACAGCGAATTGCCCGTATCGGCAGCTTTCATTTTGACATTTCGACCAAAAAAGTAAGATGGTCTGCCGAATTATGGCGGATTTTCGGTCTCGAGCCGCAGGAATGGGGCTTAAACTACAAGGAATTTTTGGACAGAGTTCATCCTGATGACCATGAATTTGTTAAAAACACAATGGAGAAATTTTATCGGGAAAAGAAATTTCCGACTTTTCATCATCGTATTATTCGACCTGACGGCATGGTGCGGGTTATCAACAACAGCGGAAAGTTTGTTTTCGACGAGAATAAAAAAGCGATCAGTATTCACGGCATTCATCAGGACATTACCGAACAGAACGAGATGGAACAGGAACTGCGGATCGCCCGCGACGCAGCACTCGAATCGGCGCGTTTGAAATCCGAATTTCTCGCCAATATGAGCCACGAAATCCGCACGCCGATGAACGGCGTGATGGGAATGACCGGACTTCTGCTCGATACGACGCTTAATCCCGAACAGCGCGATTATGCGGAAACTATCGAATCGAGTGCCGAAGGATTGCTCAGAATTATTGACGATATTCTCGATTTCTCGAAAATCGAAGCCGGACAGCTTTACTTTGAAAAAATCGATTTTAATCTGAATGAAGCGGTCGAAGGCGCGGTCGGCATTCTTGCCGAGCGAGCGATGGTCAAGGGAATCGAAATAGCTTCCTTAATTTACAGCGATGTTCCGACGCTTCTGAAAGGCGATCCGGGCAGACTCCGGCAGATCTTGACCAATCTGATCGGCAATGCTATCAAGTTTACCGAAAAAGGTGAAGTAACCGTAACCGTGCGAAAACACGATGAGGGCAAAAATATCGGCTTGCGTTTTGAGATTAAAGATACCGGCATCGGGATTTCCGAAGATGCCCAGCGAAAATTATTTCGCGCTTTTGTTCAAGCCGACGGCTCGACCACACGCAAATACGGCGGGACCGGTTTGGGATTGGCAATTTCAAAAGAACTGGCGGAAATGATGGGCGGCAAAATCGGCATCGAAAGCAAATTAGGCGAGGGTTCGACCTTCTGGTTTACGGCATATTTTGAAGCTCAAGCCGATCAAACAAAATCCGAACAAAGAATAAATACCGCCGATTTGGAAGGCGTTCGGACATTAATTGTTGATGACAATACAACCAATCGCCGGATATTTGTACATCAGACTGCTTCGTGGGGAATGATTCCCACCGAAGCCGAATCAGGCGCAGAGGCTTTGGAAATACTAAGGTCGGCGGCAGACCGTAAAGAAACTTTTGAAGTAGCTATTCTCGATTTAATGATGCCTGAAATGGACGGTTTTCAACTGGCGGAGGCGATTAAAGCTGATCCGATTATTTCTTCGACACGGTTGATTCTGTTGCCTTCGTTCGGAAAACGCGGTCATGGAAAACTTGCCCGCAAGACGGGAATAGCGGCTTATTTGCAAAAACCTGTGCGTCAATCTCAGCTTTATAGTTGTCTGGTATCGGTAATGTGCGCGGAGTCTGAAAATTTCACGAATGAAGAATCCCCGCGACTTGTTACGAAATATTCTTTGAACAAAATAACTCCGCCGAATACTAACATTGAAAAATTTGTTTCAACGGCTCGTATTCTTGTTGCCGAAGACAATCCGGTCAACCAAAAAGTCGCATTCAGTCAATTAAAAAGCTTAGGTTATGCGGTGGAAATTGTTAATAATGGACGCGAAGCCGTCAATGCACTTAAAAAAGCCGATTACGACATTGTTTTAATGGATTGCCAGATGCCCGAAATGGACGGATTTGAAGCGACCGCCGAAATCCGCCGGCAGGAAAAAGGCGAAAAATACACGAAAATTGTAGCGATGACGGCGCACGCCATCGAGGGCGACCGCGAAAAATGTCTCTCTGCCGGAATGGACGATTATCTGAGCAAGCCCGTGAAAATCGAAATGCTTCAGCAAATGTTGGAAAAGTGGGTTTCGCCCGAGCCGAAAAAACAAAACGGTATCGAGCCGAATTCCAACACCGGTTCGTTAAAACGGACAGTTCTCGATTCCGTTGAAGCTTCAGTTCTTGAAAGTTTCAGAGATTTGCAGAAAACGGGTGAACCTGATTTTATAACGGAAATAATTGATTTATTTCTCGAAGATGCGAGTAGTCAAATTGCGTTTCTTGCAGCCGCAGACATTACGGAAACCCGAATAATAAAGGAAAAAGCCCACAGTTTAAAGGGAAGCAGCGGCAATGTCGGTGCGCACCGAATGGCGGCGATAAGCGTTGAAATCGAAGAAAACATATCCGATCTCGGTAAAGTCCGGTTGTTGATAAATGAACTGATTTGCGAATTTGAAAACGTCAAAAGCATTTTAAGCGCGATGCGAAAATTTAATTAATAGAAAAGAATGAAAGTAAGACTAAAAAAATTGTATGAAAATATTAATTGCCGAAGATGATCCGGTTTCCCGCCGCATTTTGCAAATGACGTTAAGTTCTGCCGGATATGAAGTTGTCGTAACAAACAACGGACTTGATGCGCTGACTGTGCTTGAAGCTGATAACAGCCCGAAACTGGCTGTTCTCGATTGGATGATGCCCGAAAAGGACGGACTCGATGTGTGCCGCCGGATTCGTCAAACTCAAACGGTCGTGCCGATCTACATCATCCTTTTAACGGCAAAAGGCAGAAAATCGGATATTGTTCAAGGACTCGAAGCAGGCGCAAATGATTATGTCATCAAACCTTTCGACCGCGAAGAACTGATCGCTCGCGTCAAGGTCGGCGAAACGGTCGTCAATCTGCAGAAGAGTCTTGCCGCGCAGGTTAAAGAACTCGAAAATGCGCTCATCCAAGTCAAACAACTGCAGGGCATTCTGCCGATTTGTTCATATTGTAAAAATGTCCGCGATGACCAAAATTACTGGCAGGAAGTAGAAACGTATGTTTCCAAACACACTTCCGCGGAATTCAGTCACAGCGTCTGTCCTGATTGTTATGTTAGAAATATTCAACCGCAACTTGATAAGCGTAAATCAAAAGGTTTGATTTAGTTTTCCCGATTTTCTCTATTGATTTGCCCGTTCTTCTTCCAAAATCTTCGCCGTCCAATCGCTTTTCGGGTAGCGTTTCAGGAGCAAATCTTTTGCCGCGTTTCGCAATTGTTCATTGTTTCCGCAACCGTATTTCGTCCAGCCGTTGGCAACATAAATTACATACAGACTTTCGGGAATGCGTTTGTCGAGCGGCGCACGTTTTTGCCAAGCCAAAACCTTATCGCCCAAAAACTTCGGCGCGTCGCCGAGATCGACGAATTTTTGTCTTTCCAACTTTGCGGTTTTTATTTGCGCTTCGGTTAGAAATGCCGGTTTTTTCGGGCGGTATTCTTCCTCGATTGATGATTCATCTTCGGGAATATACGGCGCACACCACCAATCATCCATATCCCAATTGCTGACTTCATTATCGGTTCTTCCCAAACCGTCTTCGATAAACGGCGTGAGAATCGGATTTTTTACAATCAGGAAAAGTGCCGCATCGCGTTTTGCGGCGAGAGTTTTGGCGGATTTGAATTGATTTATATATTCCGAAAATTCGGGTTTATATTTCAAAACTTCGGGCGCGAATTTTCCGGCTTTTTCAAAATCTTCCAAAATGAGTGCGCGGGCAAAAATTGCCAGCGTGAATCTTTCGCGCAGATAAGCGGGAAGTGCGGGCGATTTTTCGGCTTCGATCAAAACCGAAAGCGGAAAATATTCATTGATCGAAGCCGTTGTTTGATAATTTAGCATCGTGCGATCCTGCCAGTTCAATTTATCTTTGTATTCTTCGTCAATTTCGCGGTCGAATTCCTCTTTGGTTTGTTTGTCATATTCCGGATCGTAATAGGATTTTTGCCGTTCGATTATTTCTTCGATGGTCAGACCTCTGCCGTCAAAGTTAAATGCAAAAGGTTTTAATTGGGAAAATTTCAAATAATCATCGAGGGTTTCGGCAAGTCCGACGCGAAGTTCGAGAAATTGATTCCGCGCCGAAATCGTTAGATCGAGCGACGATTCCAAAATCGAATCAAGGAGTTTTTTCGCTGCCGCCGTTTTATTTTGAGCCAATAAAATGCGTGCCTGATGATAGGCAATAGTTTGATACGCCGGCGAACTCGGATTGGCGCGACTTGCCGATTCGAGAAGGAAATCCAGGTCGCTCGAAGTCGTTTCGGCTTTTGAAATCGCCGTCATCAACCACAGATCCGAACTGTTTTGTTTAAATTTATTGAGCGAATAAAGATAGGCTTCAGCATTTTGGATTTGATATGTAAAAAGCCAATCGGACAAATCATCTTCGCGCAAAACGGGCGGCAAAACCGCCAGCGAAAGGTCAATTTCGCCCCAATATCCGCCTTCATAATCCGAACCGGTGTTTCGTGAAAAGCGGCTTGCGTAAGCACTTTGCCGACCTTCGCGGACGGCTTTTTTCATCGCTTCGGTTAAAGTTCCGGCAACTTTTTCGGCTTCGGCAATCGCTTCTTCATCAGTTGCATCGGGTGCGACTTTGATCGTGTAGCTTTTTGAATAATCTTCGTTGCCGAAATAAATCGATAGGCGATTATCATCCACATCGGAATTAGTTACGTCTGAAACATCGACATTTTCAGGGTTTGTTGGATTTTCAGGATTTTCAATCGCTTCTAGTTCCTTCCGGCGTTTTTCTTCCGCTTCCAGAGCTTCTTTTTCAAATTTATCGAGCAGCCAGGTATAATCGATCAAATTCTGCCGCAGATTATTATCTGCGC
>CAYUGW010000149.1:0-8621 GCA_964444245.1 uncultured Blastocatellaceae bacterium
CACCGACAACGCCGAAAATACCAAAAATCTCACCTTTTTCCACTTCAAATGAAATTTCTTTGATAATCCAGTTTTCATCGTATCTTTTTGAAAGATTTTTGATTCTTAGAGTCATATTTTATTTATTTCTTTGAAACTTTCTTAAATAAATGACGTGCAAATAAAAAGTATGCTTTTGTCATCCGAATAAGGCAAGTATAATAAAAACTAAATTTTGAGCAAAGGTGAAAAATTTGCGATGGCACAAGAAAAGAAAAGTTTAACGAGAAAATTGGTTCACGCCGGCGGTTGGAAATTAGCCCGGCGCGTCGGCAAAACAATTCCCGGTGTCGGCACCGTGATTGCAATCGGTTTTGTCGGGTATGATATAAAGAAAAAGGGTTTTGTCAAAGGAATTGTAAATTCAGGTCTCGATGCAGTTCCATTTGTCGGGTTGGGCAAAAATGTTCTGGAAATGTTCACGGGCGATTTGCTTCCCGATAAAGAAAATTCAAACGGAAAAAGATTGCCGAAAAAGGAAGAAAATGAAGTTAAAAAATAAAAAACGGAAATTTATAAAAGTCGGGTTAATTGCATTTGCAGTTTTGTTGAGCGGGGTTTTTATAGATACAAATGCCCAAACGACCAGACGTACGACGAATACTTCAAAAAATGTCGTTAAACCGACCCCGACACCCGAAGTGCCTGTAATTATCAGCCGCGCCGATGATTTTCCGGACGGTAATCAAATAATCGTTCAGCCGGTTGAAACTCCGCAAAATCAAGAAGTGGAAAATATTGATTATGAAAGCCGTATTGCGGAATTAAATCAGCGGATAAAAACGCTGGAATCAAATCGAGAAGCTCAATACGATCAAAAACAAAAACGTCTTTTGCTGAATCTCGATATTCTCTCACGCGCCGAACAACGCGCCGATGCGCTTCGCAAACAGCTGTTCGATGTGATCGAAAGAGAAAACCAGATACAGATAAAACTCGACCAGATTGAAAATGATATTCGCCCCGAAGTTATTGATCGAAGCATCGCTTTTGCCGGAACGCTGCGCCCGGAACAAATGCGTGAACAAAGAAGGAAAAGTCTGGAATCGGAAAAAGTAAATCTGCAAAATCTTCTGACCGAAATCTCCAATAACAAAACGAATCTGCAGGACAATGTGCGAAAAGCCGATCTACTGGTTGATAAATTAAGACTCAAGCTGGAAAAAGACATAGACGATGCTCTTGTCGCAGAAGATGAAGATACCCCTTTATAAAACGGAATTGAAAGAAACAAAGGCGGATTAATGCCCGCTTCGAGAAAAAAAAAGCTAAAAGTCGTGCAATTGCAACTTTTAGCTTTTTTTTGTCAACTAAGCAGTTTAGAGTGAAAAAAAAAGCGGAAGGGAATTCGTCGGGAAATTCATGAAAATCTATTTGACCAAGTTATCCAATCCGCTCCAAAATTAACACGGAGTTTAGTTCTATTTTTCCGTGTCAAACCAAAAATTTTAAGGAGAAATTTAACCGGTATGTCGGCATTTTTTAAGAGACTTTCGATAGTTGTATTTTTGTTTTGTTTCATCATTTTCGGACAGGCGGAAAATGTTTCGGGATTTCAAACGGATAAGACGGATTTGGAAAATTTGCGAACCCTTTTTACCGAAGCCGTCGGGCAGGATTTTGAAATTGTCAAAGATATTTTAAACGAACGCCCGGTCGCCCGCGGCGGTGAAATATATTGGCTGGTTCACGTTAAACCGAAAAAAAGCGGGCATTACGCGCTCAAATATACCTTCAAATACACGCATAAATTTACGCATCCCGAAGAAGGCGAAAACGAACTTTTTATCAGAGTCGGCGCAGAAAACTGCAATCGGTATAATGTTTCAAACTTAGGACTCGGCAATGTTTGTCTGGGCGATACGGTCATTGTTCCAATTCGTTTAGATAAAGCTGCGGCGCATCAATTCTCACTGAAAAGTACATATCAGGACGGCGAAAACATCGGTAAAAAGGAACAAAATGCGCTAAATTCAGAAAACCTTTCTAATATCGAAAAAGTAAAAAATCCGCTGGAAACTCATCTGAAATATCTGGGAACGCGGCGCATCGTAATGCCGCACCGCAACGCCGGCGAAACCGTAACATATTCGGCGATTTTTGAAGCGAAAAGTGTCGGAAGATTTAATCTCGGTCTTTCCACGAGTTCGGGCGATGAAAAAGTTGATAAAACGATAAAAATGGACGCTCTCAATGCGTTTCCGATTATTGTCGTCAATCCCGGAACTCCCGTTACGGCACTGGTATATCATCAAAACACGATAAATTACAGCGATAACAAAAAGTTTTCAGGGCGTAGCGGACAAAATTTTTTGACAAAACTTCTGATACTACAACCGGGAGATATATTTGAAATCCAGTATTCTAGTTTTACGAATAGATGGGAAACCGGCAAAAAATCCTCGCTTGAGGGAATAAAAGATGAGACACACGAGAACCCGAAACTTCTGATTCAAAAATTGCCCTTTACCGTAAATAAAGATTGGAGTTACAACGAATGGCTGATTGATTATCTGCCGCCGGAAAATTAAGTAAGCCGGGAACGCAGGCAGCCTTGCCTGCATGAGCGCGTGAGCGCGAAAAAGCCTTTGCATTGGATAAAGTTAATTGAAAGCACACGCCGCTTTCGCGCTTCCGCGCTCATGCAGACTGGCAGGAACGCGCTCCCGGCGGTGCGGCAATTTGAATAATAACAAATCGTTATAGTTTATTTTTTACACATTCCTAAACGATATTTTTAGAATCTAATGAATCCACTTGAATTATTAAAAAAATCCCGCGTCGAAGTTGCGCCGGAAACATTTACACTTGTTTCTTTGAGCGATCAAGGTTGGCTCAAACTGCTTGAAAATCCCGAACTCTCACCGCGAATGACCGCGCCGTTTATGATTTTTAAGGAAAAGCACGAGACGACGCTTCTGCTTGACGAAATTGATTTTATAAAAATTCGCGATTCTATCGAAACCGCGAAAACGGAAGGGAATTTCAGGCTTTTGACCTTTGATATCGAACTCGATTTTTCGGTCGTCGGTTTTCTCGCCGAGATTTCCCGGATTTTAGCCGCTGCCGGAATTTCCATCGTTGCGCTTTCCTCTTTTTCACGCGATCATATTTTGATCAAACAAAACGATTTATCCGATGCTTTGAAGGCTCTGAGCGGTTATATCGAAGATGTTTGTTAAATTTTCCGTGCAAGTCATCAAAGTCCGAACCGTTCAAAAAACGGGCAAAAACGCCTTTATTACTGTACGGAGAAATTATGCGAAAAATGTTTTATTATCAGATTTTTATATTTTTATTTTCAGTTTTAATTTTTTCAAATCAAAATGTTTCGGCACAGGGAAATGTTGAAATCATTGAAGTTTTGGAAAATCGAGCCTTTTGCGAAACTGTGGCTCCCCAAAAATGTCTGCAGGTTAAAAGAGAAAATCAAAAGGAATTTTCGCTGTTTTATGACGAGATCGAAAATTTTGAATTTATCGCCGGTTACAGGTATTTTCTAAAGGTCGAAGTCGAAAAAATGAGCGTCATTCCGCGAGATACTTCCGGCTTTAAATATTATCTAAAGGAAATTATAAAAAGAGAAAAAGTTTTGAATCAAAACCCGTCGGATAAATTAAATTCCGATAAATGGATTTTAAGAGCGATCAACGGCAAGCTGGTTGAAAGCGATAAACCTTATGTTTTATTTGATTTGCGGGAAAAAACGGTTTCCGGTTTTCTCGGCTGCAATCGGTTCAGCGGACAGTTTGAAACTTCGGATGATTCGATCAAATTTTCAAAATTGATTTCAACAAAAAGAGCCTGCGGAGATTTGCAGTCAATCGAAACCCCGTTCAGCAAAAATCTCGGCGAAGCGGAAAAATTCAAGGTCGAAACAGATAGGCTGTATCTGTATAAAAATGGCGTGGTGATTCTGGAATTTAGGGCGAGTTTGAGTTAGATTTTCCCGAAAAATTAATTTCAAAAATGCGAAGTTCGGTTTGTTTGAGTTAGAATAAACCGAACTTCGCATTTTAATTTATGAATTACTGGAAAGAAAAGGTAGTATTTTTAACCGGAGCATCGAGCGGAATCGGCGCAGCGTTGGCGTTGGCAATGGCGGAACGAGGCGCAATTGTCGGTCTTTTGGCAAGGCGCGAGGAATTATTAAAAGAAATCGCCGCGAATATTTCGGAAAAAGGCGGCGCGGCGCGTGTCTTTGCGGCGGATGTCGTTAATGAAAAAGAAGTTGCGGCTGCGGCAAATGCACTGCGCGAAGAATTCGGGCGGATCGATATTTTGATTGCCAACGCCGGAATCGGCGGAAATAATAAGGAAACGCGCGAATTGCAGCCTGCGGCGGTCAAAAAAGTCATAGACATAAATTTGATGGGCGCGGTCAATTCGGTTTATGCGGTTTTGCCGCAAATGCTCGAACGCGGGAGCGGGCAACTTGTGGCAATTTCATCGCTTGCCGGTTTTCGCGGATTGCCGAAATCGGCGGCTTATTCGGCTTCAAAAGGCGCGATGACGAATCTTTTTGAAAGCATTCGCCTCGATGTTTTGCACAAAGGAATTGACGTAAGCGTTATTCAGCCCGGTTTTATTAAAACGCCTCTGACAAGCGGAAGATCAAACAAAATGCCATTTTTGATGGAACTCGAAGATTCGATTCCGCATTTTCTCGGCGCGATTGAAAAAAAGAAAAAATTCGCCGCTTTTCCGTGGCAACTGGCGACAATCGTAAGGCTGGCAAGATTTATGCCGGCTTCGATTTACGATAAATTCGCCGGACGCGCCAGATATAGAGAGTAGGAAATTTAGATTTCGGATCTTAAATATCCGGTTTGATAAAATACTTTAATCTCCTTATTTATTAATAATTAACGGTTGGAATTTTTAGTCAAATAGCATTTTCGGCGGAAAGCCTGTAAAATTCTCGAAGTTAAATATCTTTTATAAAATCCGAAAAAAAATTATTTGTTTACGAAAATCAAAAATTAGTGTGTTTAAAGAAATAAAAAAAATCTGACAAATAATTTCAATCAAAAATGAATCTTTTACAAGCAATTATTTTAGGAATTGTCCAGGGATTAACCGAATTTATACCGATCAGCTCGACCGCGCACCTTGTTTTTGCCAGCCGCTATACGAATCTGTACGGCGGCGATCCCGGTCAGATTACGGCGACGATGGCGGTTATTCAACTCGGAACTCTGGCAGCGGTTTTTGTCTATTTTGCCACCGATATTTTAAATATTACCGCCGCATTTGTCCGCGATCATTGGGCTTTACTGACCAATAAACGCGGACTTATATTTTCCGGTACGCAGGGCAGCCGTCCGATGTGGCTTTCAGAAGAATCGTGGCTCGGCTGGCTGATTATTATCGGTTCGATTCCGGTCGCGGTGATCGGTTTGTTATTTAAAGACGAAATCGAAGGCGCGTTCACCAAAAATCTTTGGGTGATTGCAGTTATGCTGATCGTCGTCGCTTTGCTTTTGATGTTGGCGGAATTTGTCGGAAGTCAGCGTAAGGAGATGAAGGATTTAGGTCTTTTCGACGCGATCATTGTCGGCTTTACACAGGCTTTAGCTTTGATTCCGGGCGCGAGCCGTTCCGGTTCGACCATTATGGGCGGACTTTTCGCCGGTCTGAAACGCGAAACCGCCGCTCGTTTTTCGTTTCTTTTGATGATTCCGGCAATTACGGCAAGCGGTCTTTTGCAGCTTTATCAAGCGTGGGAAATCTTGCCTGACGACAGCTTTCTGCCGCTTTTTGTCGGGACAATCGTTGCGGGAATCGTCGGTTATCTTTCGATCTGGTTTTTGCTCGCTTTCTTGAAAAAAAATTCGACCGCGATTTTTATTATCTACCGCATTGCGCTCGGTGTTATAATTTTGATATTACTCTGGCAAGGGATTATAAGTCCGCAAGTGCAAATTTAAATATTAGTATAAGCGACGATAGTGTGTAATTTAATTGAAAATTTAAGTTTGAATTATAATTGATTATACCTACGACACTTACGACTGGAGCGCGAGCGTCCCCGCTTGCATGAGTCCGATAGGACGAAAAAGCGTTTGCATCGAATAAAGTTTATTGCAAGCGCAGGTTTTTTCGCGCTGACGCGCTCATGCAAGCGGGGACGCTCGCGCTCCAGTCATTTTTCTTTTTTTACATAATATCGGTTATAATGAAGGCACTCGCAATTCATTTAGAAATAAACAAAACTGAAACTCATTTTATGAATCGCTGGACAATCCAAAAACATAATTTCGATGAAGTCAGACAATTGGCAAACGCTCTGAAAGTAAAGCCGATTGTTGCCGCTCTTTTGATCTCACGCGGGTTTGAAACGGAAGAAAAAGCCGCCGAATTCTTAAATCCGAACTACGAAAATCTGCACGATCCGTATCTTTTAAAGGGAATGAAAGAGGCGGTCGCGCGGATTTTGAAGGCGATTGAAGCGGACGAAAAAATTTTAATTTGGGGCGATTATGATGTTGACGGGACGACCGGAACGGTTGTTTTGCGGAAAGGTTTGGAAATTTTGGGTGCGGAAACCGGATTTCACGTTCCGCATCGTTTTACCGAAGGTTACGGTTTGAATATTCCCGCACTTGAAAAAGCGAAGGAAAAGGGTTTTTCGCTCGTTATTACGGTCGATTGCGGAATCCGCAGTTTCGAGCCTTTGATCTGGGCAAAGGAAAACGGTCTGGACGTGATCGTTACCGATCATCATTTATCGGACGAAATCAGAGGAAATCCGCCGTCGGTCGCGGTCGTCAATCCGAATCAAACCGGTTGCGAATACCCGGACAAAAATCTCGCCGGTGTCGGCGTGGCGTTTAAGTTGATTCACGCACTTTTACGCGAAAAAGGCAGAGAAAAAATTGCCAAAGGTTTCCTGAAAGTCGTCGCTATCGGAACGATTGCCGATGTGATGAAGCTGACGGGCGAAAACCGCACGATTGTCAAAATCGGTCTGGAAGATTTACCGAAAGCTCATAATTTCGGCTTAAAAGCCTTGATGGAAGTCGCTGACTGCAACAGCGAAATGACGAGTTACGACATCGGTTTTCGCATTGCGCCGCGCATAAATGCCGCCGGAAGAATGGATGCGGCACGATATGTCGTCGAATTGCTCGAAGCCGATACTTTTGAAACGGCGCGTTCATTGGCGGAAATGCTCGACAGCCGCAACCGCGAACGGCAGAAAGTTCAAATGGAAATTACCAAACTCGCTTTTTTTGAAACCGAGGGAATTACCGAAAAAAACTTTGTCGTCGTCGCGGGCGAGGGCTGGCATCGCGGCGTTATCGGCTTGGCGGCTTCTCGAATTGCCGAAAAAATCTATCGTCCGACAATTGTTATTTCGCTCGAAAACGGCATCGGACACGGCAGTGCGCGGAGCATTTCAAACTATCATCTTTTAAAAGGCTTGGATTCGTGCGCCGAACTTTTCGAGCAATACGGCGGACACGCTGCCGCCGCCGGAATGAAAATCCGGCAGGAAAATATCGAAAAATTGCAGGAAAAGCTCGATCAACACGCCGCCGAACATCTTTCGCCCGAAGATTTGATTCCCGAAGTAAAAATTGACGCGCTCGTTTCTCCAAAAACCTTGAATCTCGAACTGGTCGAAGATCTGAAAAAACTCGAACCCTTCGGAATGGGAAATCCGAAACCCGTTTTTTCGACCAAAAATCTGGTTTTGTCCGATGAACCTTTTGTAATGAAGGAAAAACATCTGCGCCTGAAACTCCGCGATGAAAACGGAAAACTGCTCGAAGCCGTCTGGTGGGACGGCGTTGACAAATCACGGGAGCAAACTCTCAAACCGCATTCCCGCATCGAACTGGCTTATACGCCGGAAGCAAATACCTGGAATGGAAATACGCGATTGCAATTAGTTGTAAAAGATTTGAAAATGGAAAATAATTAATTTCTGTTTGGAGAAAAAACGATGAATTTAGCCGTAAAATGGAGGGAATTAATTGATAATCCGTTTTTTCGCGATATTCCGTATAAAGTCGAACTGAATAAATACGGGCAAATTTTGATGAGTCCGGCATCTAATCGCCACGGGATTCTGCAATTTAATGTCGGTCAAATAATTGAACGAAATAAGAAGAGCGGCGTGATTATAATGGAATGTTCGATTTTAACGAGCGAAGGCGTAAAAGTTGCCGGTGTTGCCTGGGCTTCCGATGAATTTATGGCGGAATTCGGCGAAACTACGCCGTATCCGAAAGCACCGGAAATTTGCGTCGAGGTAAAATCTCCGGCAAATTCAAAAGCGGAAATGGAAGAAAAAATCCGGCTTTATCTGGAAAAAGGCGCGTTGGAGGTCTGGATCGTGGATCTAAACGGAAAAGTCGGTTTTTATTCACACACGGGAAAAATCAAAAAGTCGAATCTGGTAGAAAATTTCAAATTATAATGTCCGAAAAACAACCGAAAAAAAATATCAAAAATCTAGAATTTCGCGCACGTCTGCCGCAACTCTTTCGTTTTGCAGCCATCGGCGGTCTGGCAATTGTTCTGATCGCCATCGGAATCGGTTTTTATCTCAATTACGGCAAAGAAGATTTTCG
>CAYUGW010000150.1:0-8602 GCA_964444245.1 uncultured Blastocatellaceae bacterium
TATCATCGAGTTTTTGAAATTGTTCGAGTGCAAATTCGCGGACGACTTCGAGCATCCTTAAACGCACATTGCCATCCGCCTGTTCTTTTGAAATGAGCAAATTGCAATCAACAAGTGCGGAAAGCGTGTCGAGAACTTCGGCGTACGGTGCTGCTGAAAATCGTTCGTCTTTTATATTGAATTCTTCACAAACCGCTTCCGCCGCTTCGACGCTAAAGCCGCCCGCAAAGACCGCTACCTGCCGAAACAGAATCTTCTCGTCTTCACCGAGCAAATCGTAGCTCCACCGAATCGTATCGCGCATCGTCCGCTGCCGTTCCGGCAAATCACTCGCGCCGCCCGTCAGCAGTTTCAGAGAGTTTTCCAAACGCTCCAAAATTGCCTGCGGTGAAAGCAATTTTACACGCGCCGCCGCCAGTTCGATGGCGAGCGGCAAACCGTCCAACCGACTGCAAATTTCCGCGACAACCGGTGCGTTTTCTTCACTTAAAGCAAAATTCGATTTCGATTTCCGCGCTCTGACGGCGAAAAGTTCGATGGCGGCGTAAGCGGATAGTTGTTCGGCGGATAAATTTGAATTTTGAGGCGGAACGGCAAGCGGCAAAACAACTTTTTCCTGTTCGGTTTTGAGTTTTAAAGGTGCGCGGCTGGTCACCAAAATTTTCAGATGCGTGGCGCAGTCCAGAAGCTGTTTGAGTAAAGATGCGGCTGAAAGCAGCTGCTCGAAATTATCCAAAACAAGCAAAACCCGCCGTTCGCCCAAATAATCTTTCAGCGCGGCAAATATGGATTTATCGCGTGATTCCTTCAAATCGAAAACTTGCGCGATTGCATCCGCGACCAATTCGGCACGACTCACGGCGGCAAGTTCGATAAAAAAAACTCCATCGGCAAATTCCGCCCGGCATTCGTCGGCAATCGTTTGAGCGAGTTTGGTTTTGCCGCTTCCGCCCGCGCCGGTCAGCGTCAGCAGACATTTGTTTTGAGCGCGCAAAATATTTTTAATTTCGGCAATTTCCTCGGCGCGTCCGATGATTGTTTCGCCGGCATCAAAATTTTTTGTTAAAGATTTTGAAGTTTGAATGGTTTTTGTCAGCGGATTTTCTCCGGCAATGAATTTGTAACCTTTGCCGGGAATGGTAACGATAAATTGATGCTCGCCTTTTTTTTCGCCGAAGATTTTACGAAGTTCAAAAATTTGAACGGATAAATTATTTTCTTCGACAAACGAACCTTCCCAAACCGTTTCGAGCAGTTCATCTTTACTCAAAACCTGTCCGCGTTTTTCTACCAGAACCGTCAGCAAATCAAACGCTTTAGGTTTAATCGTAACCGGCTGACCGGATTTCAGGAGCAAGCGTTTTACCGTGTCAAGCTCGAATTCAGCAAAGGAAAACATTTTTTCAGCCGTTTCATTCATCAACGATTAAGAAATATTAAGAAACATTAATCTTGAAATTAAGGACTTTTAAAGCTCTGCCGCGCCAAACTGTTTTCACGCGGAAATAAAACGCGCCAGGTTGCGCTGGAAATAAACCAATCATAACAGTAAAAACCGGCGCGGACAATAAAATTATCGGGAAAAATGAATGAACGAAACAAACATAAGACGCACTGAGATCACGATTGAAACACATAGTCTGACGATTATCAGAATGAGTTCCAATTCGCGGACTAATTTTGTTTACTGCCGAAACTGCCAAACGAAAACGGCGGTTTTTGCGCAAACGCAAGCCGCTTTGATTTTCCGCGTGGCAACGACGGAAATCGAACGACTTTTACAAACCAATGAAATTCATACAAACGCCGATTCAGCACTATGCGGAAATTCGCTGGCGGGATATTTCAAACAGGAAGTTCGTTTTGTCAAAGACTAAAAATAAAGCCGCGCAAAATTCTTTAATTATGGGAGCGTCCCGCGGACTAATATTTTTGGCTCTTTGACAATTAGTGGTTAAATTTAGAATTTTGCAATTTTTGAATTGCCGCCCGGCTTTAGCTGACGGAAATAGTTTGATTTTGTTGGGCTGGCTTTAGCCGAATCTGATAAAAATATCAATCATCAGATGAGCTTTAGCTAAAGCACTAAGGAATTTATTTAATTATTACTTTGGCTAAAGCCTTGACGAGCCTTTCAAATATAATCCGTCAGCTAAAGCAGACGGCAATTCATATAGAATTTTTACCCTCACAACATCATTATCAACCACTAATTGTCAAAGAGCCATATTTTTATTTGAAACGACAAACAGAAAGGAATAAGAAATTTAAAGGAGATAAAAATGAGTAAAAAAATAGGTTGCAGAATAAAAGTAATAAAAACCGGTCTATTTTGTGAAATTGAAATTGGTTGGAATAACGGAAGCCTACCGTTCGATTGGTCAAAACTTGAAAATAAAATGGCGCGGCTGAGTATTGAAAAAAATGGTCGGTGGGGTTTTCTCCTTTCCGGAAAAAACTCAGAATCCGGAATCACCATTTTGGAGCAAAATCCGATCAGTAAGAATCCCGATGGAAGTCAAACATTTAATGGGATTATTTCTTTATATGGTGTCAAAGAAAATTTTATGAATACTGTCGGTTGCGGAAAAGATTTGAGCGGAACCGGAGAGTGGAAGGCAACCCGCGAAGCCGTTGAATGGAAAATGTTTTTTCCGTGTAGTTGAAAATTGAAGACTAAAAAAGCTATGAAATCGAAAATTCAGAAAGTGGACTGGCGTGTGATTTATCAATCATCCGGGATTTTCAAAAGAAACGCGGAGTTTGGACAAAACTAAAAAAAGCCGTCAGATGCATATAGAGTCTGCAACTGCAGGAATCAGATGAGGAGCTTTGGAAGCCAAATAAAGAGGAAAACAAAATGTTAAAAAAAATTATATGCGCTATGTATTTGTTAGCTGCGATCATTTTTATGATGACGTTTCAAGCGTTTGAAACAAAAGCGGCGTGGGGCGATTTTGATACGAGTTTCGGATTTCAGGGCGCGACGGTTGATCCGATTACCGGCTACAAACCGCTCAGCGTGGCAATTCAACCGGACGGCAAAATTCTGGTTACGGGCTACCGGACAACGATATTCGGCGGCAAACGTTTCTTTCTGCGCCGCTACCTGTCAGACGGTCAGCTCGATACGACTTTCGGCACTAACGGAGCGGCGATCGGTCCCGAAACACATTTTATAAACTCCGATTATCGCGGCGATAAAATCGTCGTTCAGGCAAACGGAAAAATCGCCGTCGCCGGATGGGCAAATGGTTTCTACGCGGTTTGGCAGTTTAATTCGAGCGGTGTGCGAGACACGACATTCGGGCAGAAAGGCTTGCGAATTCTGACCGAATATCAGTTAACGTGCAGCACTCATCCCGGAATGAATAGCGGATTTGCTGAAATGAATATTCAAGGCGGAAAGCTCCTGCTCAGTCTTGGAAAGAAAAAGGGCGATACTTGTCGGGTCGCCCTTGTAAGACTGACTTCGAGCGGAACGCTTGACTTCTCTTTCGGTAATTCGGGTGAATCTCTAACCGAAATTTTCCACGGTGCTAGAGGCAGCGGAACGGTCATTGAAACGAACGGGAAAATAACCATCGGCGGTGTCAAGTTTAACAACATATCCACCAGAGGATTGGAGAGAAAATCAGCAAACGGGCAGGACGATTTAACTTTTTCCCCGGCTCCAATATTTTCATTCGGAATTATATACTCAGGCTTGGTCAAAACGACTAACGGTAAATACGCAATGCGTTGGGGCAATATCGCCAGTAACGGCTCAATAACGTTTATTCTTGACAAATTCAACTCAAACGGCATTCTTGAATCGAGCAATTCGCTTTACAACGGGTTTCCGATTGCGGGTTGTCCCGAAGTTTTCACAAATCAAAATGACGGAAAATTAATCGCACATTTTGACGGATATTTATTTCGTCTGAATGCCGAACTCGACACCAGTTCGATCGAAACCAATGTCTGTCCGAATTTAAGCCAAATAGGTATTTTGTCACGCGCCGCCATTCAAACCGACGACAAAATGGTTGTCGCGGGCGTTTATAGCAATTACCTGGTGCTGGTTCGTCTTTTGCCGGATTAGGTGTTTGTTT
Organism: uncultured Blastocatellaceae bacterium; assembly: GCA_964444245.1. Lineage (GTDB taxonomy): Bacteria > Acidobacteriota > Blastocatellia > Pyrinomonadales > Pyrinomonadaceae > JAHCHG01. The sequence goes on from CAYUGW010000150.1 coordinate 4,095, forward strand.
AGTAAACGATACTATTGCCGAATTCATTTTTGAAGGTGAAACCTCAATAAATTAGGATAAAAAAAAGGCGAAATTTGATATTCGCCTTTTTTTATATTTAACTCGATTTGTTTGAAATTATTGACCTTTGGTTTTTCTGACCGGATTCTGGAAAGAGGGAAGTTCATCATCGGCGACGGCTTTTCTGCCGGAACGCGTCACGGCTATCCGTTTTTGATTGTTCGGTCCGTCGGCGACCGAAACCTTGATATTCCTGAAACTTCCGTCATTTTCGCTGTTGGTCGGAATATAACCGATTGAATACTGCGTTCGGAGTTCGCTGGCGATGTCGCGGGCGATTGTATCGAGTTCGTTCAAACTATTCGGAAAATAAACCTTTCCGCCGGTTTCGCTGGCTAATCTTTCCAAAAATGACTTTGCCTTGCCCTGCGGACTTTTGCTGATAAAACCGCCTTCTTTGGAAAGTTCATTGATGAATCCGATGGCGTAAATCTGCACGTCGGATTCACGCAAAAGTTCATAAAGCTGTTCTTCCTTATAATAACTGTCGCGGTCTTCGCCGTCGGAAACTAAAATTAAAGCGCGGCGTTTGCGGTCGTTGCGGTCAACTCTATCATGATTTTCGACTCTTTCGGCGGCAAGATAAACCGCGTCAATAATCGCCGTTTTGCCGCCCTCGACAAAAAGATTATCGAGCGAATCAATCAATTCTTCTTTATCGGCGGTAAAATCGCGTTCGATGGTGATTTTCTCGCGGCTGACAAAACGGATAATGCTGGATTCATCATCAGGGCGATTCGTATTAATAAGAATCTTTCCGGCTTCGATTACTTTTTCGAGTTGAAACCGCATCGAACCGGAATTATCTATGACGAGAGAATAATTGGTCGGAACTTCTTCTTTGGCAAAAAATTCTATCGGCTGCAGAACATTATCCTCGTAAATCCTGAAATCTTGTTGAGCAAGCGTATTAATCGGGCGATTATTACGGTCAATTACGCGGACATTCAAATTGACGACTTCGGCTTTGATAATAAGCGGCTGGTCTTCAATAGACGGCAGCGGCGGCGGTTCATCATAGTCAACGGGCGGTGTCGGGGTTGCCGCCTGACGCATTCGTTGATTGGTTTGCGCCTGAGTTGTCGAAAAATTAAAGACGACCGAAACCGAAACTAAACAGAAAACAACCAGTAAAATAATTAAATTTCTTTTGTTCATCATTCTCCCAATCTATAAAACAGAATTTCTAGCGGTAATTTATTTGCGGAGTGGCATAGTAGCCTTCCCGATTTCTAACCGTTAGACGCGGAAGACCGCGCGGGGGTTTGACCTTAACTTTTACTTTTCTCCATTCGCCGTTCGGCACGAATCCCTTCGGCGTATAACCGACGGAATATTGGTGTCGAAGTTCGAGGGCGATGCGTTCAAAAATCTCATCCAGTTCGACATCGGTTTGCGGATAAAATGATTTGCCGCCCGTAATCGAGGTAATTTCATCGAGATAGGCTTGTCCCTGCATTCCGGTCATACTCGAAGAATCGCGGCGATCCATAACCCCTACGGCATAAACGACGACATCGGTTTCCTTCATCAGACGTTTTACTTCGGCGAAATTATAGCGCGAAGAATTATCTTGTCCGTCGCTGATAATTAAGATGGCTTTTTTCTGACGCGAACCGCGTGTTACGCGTTCGGCTCCGAGATACAGTGCATCGTAGAGTGCCGTATTGTTTTTGGGTTGAACCAGCGTCAGTTTTCGCAAAACGGCATCGCCGTCGCGGGTGCGGTCAAGCAGAAGCTGGGCGCGGTTGTTAAAGGCAATCAGAAAATATTCGTCCGACGGATGACTCGTATTGATAAAACGCTCGAGAGCATTTCGTGCCTTGGCGATTTTGTCGCCGCTCATCGAATCGGAAACGTCGAACAAAATTCCGATTGAAACCGGCGCGTCGGCATCGCTGAAAAATGTTATTTCCTGTTCTTCCTTTTCATCCCAAATCGTAAATGCTTCCTTTTTCAAACCGGAAACATAACGTCCGTAAAGATCGGTGACGGTTAAGGTAAGAGTTACAAGATCGGTTTTAACCTGAAGAGGTTTGTTATCTTCATCAATAACACCTTGATTTGGAGTCGGTTCAGGTATCGGAGTCGGTTCCGGGGTTTGTGCAGAAATTGTAAATGTTCCCAGTAATAATGCTAAAAGACACCACAAATGCGCTACGTACGAGCGGCGGGTCTTCGGATAATGTTTCACATCCATAAATTCTCCTTTATATTAATTATATTCTATGTAACGATTTTTATTTCTGCAAGATATTTTTTTCGATGTAAATAAATTAAATTGAGTTGCAACCTAGAAAAATCTTTTAATTATAATTGGTTAGTGCAACATTTTAGTGATATTTACGTGAAAATTAATTATTGCTTAAGGCAATTTTCAATTTGCGATTTCCGATTGATTTAATATTAATTGTACAATCTACTTTTTATTTGTTAATTTACATTCACGAAGGTTTTGTAAAATCAGGATTGTTTCTTAAAAAAATCGCAAATTGAAAATCTAAAATCGAAAATGTATTATGGCTGAATTTATTTGTCGTTTAGGAACGCCTTCGGGCGATGTGATGACGCGCATTGTCGAAGCGAGCGGTGCGAAGGAGGCGAAAACGCAGCTCGAAAACGAAGGTTTTCGCGTTTTTGCCGTTTCTTCTGCGGATAAGGGTTTGTCTGCCGCACTGCATTTGGGCGGAGCGAAAAACAAGGTCAAACAAAATGATTTTTTGCTTTTCAACCAGCAATTTTCGGCATTGCTTCGCGCCGGGATTCCGGTTTTGCAATCGATCGGACTTTTGAAAACGCGTTCGGCTTCTTCAAATCTTCGCAAGGTTCTGGCGGATGTCGAAGACAAGATCAAAAGCGGTGTGCCGCTTTCGGAAGCCTTTGAAGCTCAAGGGACATTTCCGCGAATTTACACGGCTTCGCTTCTTGCGGGCGAACAGAGCGGTTCGCTCGACGACGTACTGGCGCGGTATGTCGATTATTTAAAGCGCAATGTCGGGATTGCGCGAAAATTGCGCGGTGCTTTGGCATATCCATTGTTTCTGATGACCGCCGCGATTTTTATGGTCGGGTTTTTGACGCTTTATATCGTGCCGCGTATGTCAGACCTTTTTAAAGGTTTAAGCACGAGTCAGGGACTTCCGACTGTAACGGTTGTCGTGATAACGGTTTCGACGACCGTTGCAAATAATATCTGGTGGCTTTTGCCGCTTGTTTTGATTTTAATTTTTGCAATGGTGATCTGGCTCAGGTCGCCGGGCGGAAAATTGCTGCTTCATAAATTCCTTTTGCGTTTGCCGATTGTCGGGGTTTTGATCAAACAGATGACCACTTCGCAATTGGCGCGTTCGCTTTCGACGCTTCTTTCGGGCGGAATTACCGTGCCGGACGCGTGGGATATTTCGTCGCAATCGATTTCGAATCTCGAACTTCGCCGTCGCAGTCAAGCGGTTTTGCCGATGATTCGTGAAGGTCGCGGGTTTACTGAAGCCTTGGAACAGGCGAATTGGATGCCGGAACTCGGACTCGATATGATCGGCATCGGCGAAAATTCGGGAAGTCTGCGCGAGATGCTCGATGAAGTCGCCAATTTTTACGATGCCGAAGCCGAAGTCCGGCTCGAACAACTGACGAGCTTGCTCGAACCCGTGATTCTGGTCTTTATGGCTGGAATCGTCATTACTATTCTTTTGGCGATTTATCTGCCGATTATTCAAACGATTTCTTCGGGACCGTTTGCCGGAAAGAAATAATGGGAAATAAAATGATAGTTTTTATTTTAAGTTTTTTTGTAATTTCGTGTTTCAGCGAGATCCAAACGGTTCCAAACACAGAAATTATGGATGTAAAACAGGAAGTAAAACAAGATGTAAAAAAAGAAGTCTATAGCAGCGGTTCAATTAAAAATTATCACTTAAAGTTGGAAAAGAGCGCAGAAGGAAAATGTGTTCTTTTCCATAAAAATGAGTCTCAAAAAGATTCTCAAGAAGAAAAGATTATTTTGGATATGGATGCTCCTTGTGAGTTTGTTCGTTTAGGTAAAACGGATAAAATTCGTACTCATTCTTATAAAAATAAAAAAAATGAAAAGTATGATGCAGTAATTATTGTAGGCGGAAAGCCGTATCCTGATAAAACAGATTCTCTAATGCCGGAAGGCTGTGGAACTGAGTTTGTAGCGGTTAGTATTTTTGCAGATAAGATAAAAACATCAGACAAACTTATTGAGGATGGTCCAATATGTCCGGCAAAAGGACTCGATGAAAAATATTTTGGAATGTATGCAAAACCTTAAATCTTAACGAATAAGTTAAAAAAGGGTTGTCAGGAATTTTGATTTGATAAAGCCTTTTAAATCAATCATCCCTTTATAAGAGTTTTGTAAATATTAATCTAAGTAAAAAAGATTAAATAACATAACCCACTTTGCAACATTTCGGTTTAGCCGC
>CAYUGW010000151.1:0-8533 GCA_964444245.1 uncultured Blastocatellaceae bacterium
GTATTGGGTTTGAAAAAAAGCGGATTTTCGATTCCCGCAAAACCCGAAGCCATCGAGCGTTTGAGGACAAAAACCGTTTGCGCGTAATCGACATTGATGATCGGCATTCCGTAGATCGGGCTTGATTCGTTTTCTCTTGAATCCGGATTGACGACATCGTTTGCGCCGATCACCATCGCCACATCAAAGGTTTCCATTCGCGGGTTTGCCTGATCCATTTCTAGAAGAAGATCGTAGGAAACATCGGCTTCGGCGAGCAGTACGTTCATATGTCCCGGCATACGTCCGGCGACCGGGTGAACCGCGTAGAAAACTTCCGCTCCGTTTTTTTCCAATAATTCCTGTAATTCTTTGACGACGTGCTGCGCCTGCGCGACCGCCAGACCGTAACCCGGAACGATCAAAACACTTGAAGCCGCTTCCAAAATATAAAAAGCGTCTTCTGAGGAAAGTGCTTTGACTTCGCCTTCGACCTTTCCGGCGAGTTGTTTGACCGAACCGAAACCGCTGAACAGAACATTTGAAAGCGAACGGTTCATCGCTTTGCACATAATGTTTGTCAAAATAATTCCGCTCGCGCCGACGAGCGAACCGGCGACAATTAGAATAATATTATTGATCGCAAAACCGGCGGCACACGCGGCGAGTCCCGAATAACTGTTTAAAAGCGAAATGACGACCGGCATATCCGCGCCGCCGATCGGGATGACGACCATTATTCCGAGCAAAAATGAAAGCCCGATGATCGCATAAATAAAATATAGATTTTCCGGCTGAAGTGCGAACAAAACTCCGCAGACGATGATTGCTAAAACCAGAATAGAATTTAAAATCTGCTGACCGGTGAATAAAATGGGTTTGCCGGAAATTTTCTCGCTTAATTTTCCCCAGGCGATGACGCTTCCCGTAAATGTTACGCCGCCGATTAAAATCGAAAGAACGATTGTAACAAGCGTAAATGTCGTGTTTGTTCCGAGAAAAATCGCGGCAAAACCGACTAAAAGACTCGATAATCCCCCCGAACCGTTAAAGAGCGCAACCATTTCCGGCATTGCGGTCATAGCCACCGTTCGCGCCGCAATCGCGCCGATTATCGAACCGATCACCATGCCGAGCAAAATCCACCTGTAATCGAGAATTTGTTTATCGAGAAGTGTTACGACAATCGCAATCAGCATTCCGATTGATGAAAGCAAATTTCCGCGCCGCGCCGTGGCGGGCGAGCCGAGATTTTTCAGACCGAAAATAAAAAGAATCGCCGCGACAACATATGATAAATTTATCAGCAAATCAGTATTCATTTATTTTGTACCGCCTGTTTTTTTCTTGAACATTGCCAGCATCCGGTCAGTTACGAGATAACCGCCGACGACGTTTACGGTGGCAAAAACAACCGCCAGAGTTCCGAGAACAATCGTAAATGTGTTATTTCCTTCGCCCGCCGAAATAACCGCGCCGACCAGCGTGATTCCCGAAATTGCGTTTGCGCCCGACATCAGAGGCGTATGCAGAGATGCCGGAACTTTGTTGATCAGCTCGAAACCCAAAAAAATCGAGAGCATCAAGATAAATGTAAAAAATACGGCTTCCACGGTTTTTTTTCTCCTTATTTTACAGATTTTTTATTCGCTCATTAATAATTTCGCCTTGATTTGTAATGACGCAGCCCTGCAAAATCTCGTCTTCAAGATTCAGATTAAATTCCTTTTTCTCTTTATCCCAAAATTCTTCCAGCAAATTATAAAGATTCGACGAATACATCTGACTGGCATCGCGGGCGACGAAATTCGCCCAATTCCCGTTGCCGATGATCGTCACGCCTTCAAAATCAACGGTTTTTCCGCCGACCGAGCCTTCGACATTGCCGCCCGTTTCAGCCGCCATATCAACAATTACAGAACCTTTCTGCATTTCGGGAATCATATCTCCGGTAATTAAAACAGGCGGTTTGCGTCCGAAAACCTGCGCGGTCGTAATCACAATGTCGGATTTGGCAATCTGGTCTTTTTGGGCTTGTTTTTGTTTTTCGAGTTGTTCAGGCGTAAGTTCGACCGCGTAGCCGTCTTTGGTTTGACCGGTTTCGCCGAGATCGATTTCGAGGAATTTTGCGCCGAGCGATTTTACCTGTTCAATCGTAACGGCGCGCGTGTCGAATGCCGTAACTTTTGCGCCCAGACGCTTTGCCGTAGCGATTGCCTGAAGTCCGGCAACGCCGACACCGATCACGAAAACATTTGCCGGTTTAAGAGTTCCGGCGGGAGTCATCATCATCGGCAGGATTCGCGGCAGTTTTTCGGCGGCGAGCAAAACCATGACATAACCGGCAAGATTCGCCTGCGAGCTGAGCGCGTCCATTTTCTGCGCCCGCGTCGTGCGCGGAATCATTTCCATACTGATCGCCGTTATTTTGTTTTGATTAAAATTTTTGATTAAATCGGTTTCATTAAACGGATCGAGGTAGCTGATGTGAATTGAGTTTTGTTTTAGTTTGACGATTTCATTTTTCGGCGGTTTTCCAAGCCGTAGCAGAATTTCGGAAGATTTTAATAAATCGTCGCGGTCGGAAATAATTTGTGCGCCGGCTTCGATATATTCTTCATCGGAAAATCCGGCGTTTTTGCCCGAACCTTTTTCAACTTGAATTTCTGCTCCGAGTTGGATCAGTTTTTTGACGTGAACCGGTATTAAAGCGACTCGATTTTCGCCTTTTTGCGATTCTTTCGGGACTCCGATCAGCATAGACAGATTTCCTCCGTTGAATTTTTCTTTAAGTTTTATTTAATTCTTTTTTGATTGTTTCCCGCAAAACAGGGAATTTATCTAATCTTTCCACAGCTTCCGAAACAATGCAAAACATCGGCTCGATATATTGAATATAATTAGTTTTACCACAATTTGCCGTTTGATTGGAAAATGTTCCGATGGCTTTCAGGCATCTTTGAACGGTCATTAGATCAAATTCAAAATTAAAGTCTTTGAAATTGATTTTTTCTAAACCGAGTTTTTCTCTCTCTTGCAGAAAAAAAAGCTTTTTTTCGTTGAGCCATTCTTTATCCGGCATTTTTAAAACACGATCGAGTAGCAGTGAAACCAAATCATACGCGACGGAACCGATTCTGGCATCTTGATGATCTATGATTCTTAATTTGTTGGCTGTGTCAACCATCACATTTGCCGCGTGAAAATCGCGGTGACACAAGACTTTTGCCCGTGTTTCGAGTTCGCTTGCCAGCATAGAAAATTCTTGTTGCAGATGTTTTTCCGTATTTTGAGAAAGTTTTTGTTTTTTTAAGCTTTTGAAATAATGCGTTTTGAAAAAATTCAATTCCCAGGAGAGCTTTTCTTCGTCGAATTTAAGGCGCGAAGCAATCGAATTTAATTCAAAAGCCACAGCAGTCGCCGCTTGAATTCTGGCAATTAAACTAATCGCTTGATTTAAGAAAATTTCCCGAGTTTCAAAATCCGAGTTTTCCAAAACATCGCGCAAAATCTTATCGCCGAAATCTTCCTGAATTATAACGGCGTGTTCACCGTCGAAATCGTAAATTTCGGCAACGGGAAGTCCGGTTTTCAAAAAAAGTTCGGTTGCGTCAAGATAAGTTTGTTCTTCGGGCAAAAAAGTTTCGGGATAAACACAGGCAATCGCGGTTTTGTTGTTCCAATCGATGCGAAAATATTCGCGCGTCGAAGCGTCAGGTGTAAGCTGCTGGATTTTAATATCTTCGGACTTATTTCTTTGCATCAAAAAAGTCTTAAGTCTTTGCGCGGCATCGGTCATAATTCTTGATCTAATGAAACGACATAGTTTTCGCCTTCAAATTTACCTTTTAAAGCCTTTTGAGGAATTTCAGGATGATGCGCGAGCATATCCGCCCGGACAATCGCCACATTTTTATAAATCTGGTTGGTTTTGATCGAAACCCCGTCGCCGATAATCGAGCGGTAAATCCTCGCATTTTCGCTGATTGAAACATTGTCCCAGATGACCGAATCTTCGACACTGGCAGATGAAGCAATATGAGAATTATTGCCGATGATGATTCTCTCGGAACTGCCGTTGAGCATTCCCAGACTTATGTCCAGATAACGCGGAATTGTCGAAAGTTCAAACCATTTGCCGCTCGCAATATGCGCGGCGATTTTTTCGCCGTTTTTAATTGCCGGATTATAAAACGTCGGCACAATATCGGAATAAACATTTCGCGGAATATATTCGAAAACACGCGGTTCGAGAATGTGAATTCCGGTGAACATCAATGGATTTCGGATTTCGGATTTCGGATTTTGGATTTTGTTTTCATCTAAATGTTTTGGAAAACCGCTGCCGAAACCTGTTACGCAATCGTTTTCGACGAAAACTTCGGTGAATTTTTCGCGTTTCGGGTTTTCCATTAAAACCATCGTGGCGATTGCGCCGCTTTTTTTGTGGGTTTCGATGGCTTTGGAAATATCTATATCGGTGATGATTTTGCCGTTGATAATCAGAAAAGTTTCGTTTTCCAGATATTTTCGGGCATTATCGAGTGCTCCGGCAGTTCCGAGAATTTTCGGCGTTTCGATTGTATATTGGATGTTTACGCCGAAATCGCTGCCGTTGCCGAGCGCTTTTTTAACCGATTCGGGCTGGTGGTGAAGATTGACAATTATATCGCGAAAACCGAATTTAGCGATATACTCGGCAACATAACCGACCAGCGGTTTGCCCAGAAAGGGAATCGCCGGTTTGGTTCGATCAATTGTTAAAGGGAACAGCCGCGTTCCGAATCCGGCGGCTAAAATCATTGCTTTCATCTATAAGAATTATTTAATGACAGGTGATTTTTGGCAAGTGTCGGTTTCAAATTCTTTCAAAATCAAACCATACTTTTTTTACCGTCCGAATGCAAACTTGCGAAAAAGCGGTTTCTCATTAAAATCTAATAAGAAAGGCATTTATGAATGAAATTTCCTACGCATTATTTTTAACTCCGGTAAATAAACAAATAATTTTCCGACTTCGAACTCAGGATAAGAAGGTTTTTTTTATCCCGGCGATCGAAACGGAAAAACTCCTGCTTGATAAATTAGCGGAAAATACCGTAAAAAAGTCCGTAACATTCGATTGGATAATATTTACAGATATTTTCACGGTTGATTATTTTATGGAATTTCTACAGGAATCAGAGATTGATCCGTTTGAACTTGATTCGGTCAGAATCTGTGCGTTCGGCGAAGCGGTTTCCGACCGGCTTCGATTTTCAGAAATTCACGCCGATATTATTCCTTCTTCGATAAACACGGAAAGTATTTTAAAAGCGATAAATGATTATCTTGCCGGTGAAGATTTTTCAAAATTGAAGTTTCTGATTTTGAAGGAATTTTCAAATCAAATTGATTTAACCGAACTTATAAAAACTGCAAACTCCGACGCTTCGGAAATTTCGCTTTATCGGATTCTGGAGAAGGATAAACCCGAAACTGCAAAAATAAAAGCCTTGATAGCAGGCGGCGCGATTGACGAGATAATTTTTTCCGATCCCGCTGATTTCGTTGCGTTTAAGAAGTATTTTCCCGATGCAATTACTCAAAATATATTTTCCGGCATCAGGTTTTCCGCCGCAAATGATGTTATGTTTCAAATGCTGGCTGAAAACGGTTTTCGACCGATTTTCTTCGCATCAAAATAAGAGAGGCTGAGAAAAACATTTTTCTCAGCCTCAATCCGAAAGGTTAAATTAAAAATTTAGTTGACATCCCAACCGTTGATCGGAGTATCGGTCGTTGAACCCCATTCATATGTTTGGAGCATTCCGTCGCTCGATCTCAGAACGTAATAGTAACAGTTATTCGGATCGGCATTATCACGACGATAAACGGCAATATCTGTTTTGCCGTCGCCGTCATAATCACTCTGAACGATAAATTCAGTAAATCCGGTAATTGTTCTGCCGAATTGGGTAAATGAAGTGGCGCCCGTTCTGGTCAGCAAGCTCCAGATTACATTACTACTGACAACTCTAACCGTCATAAAGTCGCTCTGACCGTCGCCGTCATAATCGCCCGGAACAATAAGCGCAGAACTCGTATCCCAGTTAATATATTCGACACCGTTATCGGATGATCTGAGCAGTACGAATTGCCCTTGTCCCGGTGTTTCGGGTCTGACGCGCTGAACACAGAAGTCCAATTTGCCGTCGCCGTCAAAATCGCCGCGGTTCGGGAAAAGATCACTCGGAGCATTATTTCCCCAGGGAACGAATGTAATATTTCCATCAGGATTGTTCATTGTTCCTTTGTAGAAATAGAAGCATTGTCCGCCCGGCGGGAATGAAGGACAACGGAAAACAGCCGGATCAGCCAAGCCGTCGCCGTCATAATCTCCGACAACCGTCGGATTATCGCCTTGAATACCGAAATCGGTTTGCGTAACGGTACTGTTGGAACTGTTCAGAACATAGAAAAATGCTCCGCCCGGACCGGTAGCAGATTGTGAACGCCAAACAGCAATATCAGCTCTGCCGTCGCCGTCATAATCAGCCGGAACGAATATTTCACTCGTCGCGCCGGTTCCGAAGGCTTGAACAGTAGAACCATTATCACCGCTGTTGTTAATATACCAAACACGATTTGTACCCGGATTAACTCCCAGATCCTCAGTTCCCATTTGTTTAAAGATTGAACCGCGTTCGGCGGATAGGTCACTATTGACTCTGACATCGCCGCTCAAGGGAGCTACCGTATTACGAACAATCGCATAATCGGATTTTCCGTCGCCGTCAAAATCGTTTTTGGCTGGACCTGAAGGAACAACCGGACCTGCTGTTAATGTTAAGTTAGCCGCCGAAATTGATCCGGTATCACCGCCGCCGACATCCGACAAGCGAAGAATCCAGGTTCCGTTCGGATCGGCAACTCCGCTGAAGGCAGCGGAAAGATTGGTTGCGGGCGAATTATTTGTTGCCGCCTGCGGTCCGGCTTGTGTCGTTCTGTAATCTCCTACTGGAATCGGAGTAGCGGCACCGGCGGTTGCTGCCGCCTGCCACCAATTTACACCGGCTGCCGCATCTGTAAAATTATACACACCGAGCAAATCGGATGAATCGCCGCAGTTTGTTGGTGCTGTCGCACCTGTGCGGCTGAAAATAACGTGTTCCGTTCCGTTCGGAGCGATAAGCGTTGCGTTAACATCGCCGACCCAACTGTGCGTTAAATTCGCATTAAGCGTAACTTCGGTCGGCGCACCGCTTAATCCGGTAACTGCAAATGTCACATCTCTGACTGGTCCTGCCGGAGGTCCGCACCCTGCCGAGCCTCTGTCAGGTATGGCTCCTGTATTTGCACCCGGAAATGTCGTTCCGCCGCCAAGATCATTTTTAGCACCTGATTTTGCAGATGTAGTGTTTATGGTTGCACCGAACCATAAAGCCAAAACTACGATACATAGACATGATAATGAATAAAGCACCGTTCGCATGGACTCGTTTATTTTAGTCCCAAACATAAGTAATTTCCCTCCTCTAAATAGTAAAATAACGCCGGTTCACCTCTCATTCGAAGCAAACTTTTGTAAATGTTGAAAAATCAATTTGGAACAGAAGTTCCATAAATAGAATAGTGTCTGCAATTTATACTTTTTATAGATTAAAGTCAAGCCAAAATTTCTTTCCGGCTCTATTAAAGATATGATTCTAATTCATTTATGAAGATTCATAGGTGCTTTTAAAGTACATTCGAGGGTGTAACTTTTGTAAGAAAATGATAAATTGAAAATAATGCCGAACAATCGAAAAACTTGCGTTATTTTGTTTTTTATAGATGGACTGGGAATCGGTCGCAGGGAACAAAATAACCCGCTCCATCTAATAAAAAACATTAAACCGCTCGATAATTTTAAAGGCGAAAAAAAGGAGATAATTTTTGAAGGTAAATTGGTTGCGACCGATCCGCGACTTGAAATCAAAGGTCGTCCGCAGAGTGCCTCGGGGCAAACGACGATTCTAACCGGAATAAATGCCCCGAAAATTTTGGGATTGCACAAACAAGGTTTTCCGAATGAAAAACTTCGGGACGTAATCAGAGAAAATTCGATTTTTTTGCAATTGAAAAACAAAAAAATCCAGCCGAATATTTTTGCCAATACATATACGCCGCAATTTTTCGAGCAAACCCCGCGTTGGAAATCCGCCACGACCTGCGCTTTGGAAGCGGCGAACTTGCGTTTTAACAAACTGCCCGATCTACTTGGACGAAAATCACTTTTTCACGATTTTACCAATAAATCTTTGCGCGAAAGAGGTTTCGATGTGCCGCTGTTTTCTGCCGTAGAAGCGGCAGAAATTCTGGCGAATTTGACTGAAAACCACCGTTTTATACTGTACGAGCATTTCATTACCGACAAGATCGGACACGAACAGGATTTTGAAAAAGCCGAGCTTCATCTGCCGCAGCTCGCCGAATTTATCCGCGAAACTCTCAAGCGCATAAATCTTGAAAAAACGACTTTTATCTTGACAAGCGACCACGGAAACATAGAAGATTTGTCCATCCGCAATCA
>CAYUGW010000152.1:0-8464 GCA_964444245.1 uncultured Blastocatellaceae bacterium
GCGCTTCGCCGCCGGAAATCGTGGTCGAAGATTGTCCGAGTTTTAAGTATCCCAACCCGACATCCAAAAGAGTCTGCAATTTTTGTTTTATCTGCGGAATATTTTCCAAGATCGGCAGAGCGTCTTCGATTGTCGTATCGAGCAGATCGGCGATTGAAAGACCTTTGTATTTAACCGAAAGCGTTTCGCGATTGTAACGCGCACCCCGGCAAATATCGCAATTGACGAAAACATCGGGCAGAAAATTCATCTCGATGCGCTTCATTCCCGCGCCTTCACACGCGGCGCAGCGTCCGGTTTTCACATTAAACGAAAATCTTCCGGCTTTGTAGCCGCGTTCCCTCGATTCGGGAAGCATCGCGTAAAGCTCGCGAATCGGCGTGAAAACGCCCGTATAGGTCGCCGGATTCGAGCGCGGCGTTCTGCCGATCGGCGTTTGGTCAATTTCGATGACTTTATCAATATGTTCTAAACCTTCAATCGAAACGTGTTCGAGCGGAATCGCAACCGATTTATAGATAAATTTCGCCAGACCGCGATACAAAATATCGTCAATCAAAGTTGATTTTCCCGAACCCGAAACGCCCGTGATCGCCGTCAGAACGCCGAGCGGAAATTCGGCTGTGATGTTTTTCAGATTATGCGCCTTTGCGCCTTTGACCGTAATATGTTTCCCGTTCGGTTTGCGCCGCGTTTCCGGAATTTCGATCTTTAATTTACCCGAAAGATATTGTCCGGTCAGAGAATCCTTCGATCTTTCGATTTCATGGGGCGTTCCCGTCGCAATTACTTCGCCGCCGTGCGTTCCGGCAAGCGGTCCTAAATCAATGACATAATCGGCTTTTTCGATTGTTTCCTCGTCGTGTTCGACGACCAAAACCGTATTTCCCAGATCGCGAAGTTCGTGCAGAGTTTCGATCAGTTTTTGATTATCGCGCGGGTGAAGTCCGATTGAAGGTTCGTCCAAAACATAAAGAACGCCGCGCAGCTTTGAACCGATCTGCGTCGCCAGTCTGATGCGCTGACCTTCGCCGCCCGACAGAGTTCCCGACGAACGCTCTAAAGTTAAATACCCCAAACCGACCGCCAGCAGGAAATTCAGACGTTCTTTGATTTCCTTTAAGACAAGCCCCGCGATTTTTTCTTCGCGTTCACCCAATTTAATTTTTTCAAACACTTTGACCGATTCTTCAATCGGCAAACCGACATAATCGGCAATGCCGAAACCGCCGACCTTTACTGCTAAACTTTCCGGCTGCAAGCGTTTCCCATCGCACGCCGGACAATCCATCGGCGAGACGAATTCTTCCAGAGCCTCGCGCACTTTTTCCGACGGCGGCGTTTCCAGGCGTTCGCGCATCGCCCGGATCGCGCCCTTCCAATCGCCTTCATAGACATAATTTCCCTGCCGAAAAGTCAGACGTTTATTCGTCCCGTAAAAAAATGCGTCGCGGATTTCTTTCGGCAAATCTTTAAATGGCAATTTTAACAGAACTTTGATCTTTGATTTTTGATCTTTGACCTTTGATTTCTTTTTTTCTTCTTCGGGCGAGCCGAGTTTGTCTTCGTCGGTAAATTTTTCGATGATCGCTTCGAGCGCATTTTGTAGAAATTTTGCGCCTTTGATGTCGGATTTTCCGGTAAATTCCAAGTCTTCTGCCGGAATTGATTCGTCGGGAACGAGTTTGTAAGCGTCAATTTCCATCACAACGCCCAAGCCCTGACATTTTCTGCACGCACCGTAATTTGAGTTAAACGAAAATGAACGCGGCTCTAACGGCTGAATATTGATGCCGCAATTAACGCACGCCATTTTTTCCGAATAGAGCTTTTCCTCGCCGTCAATGATCGAAATTAAAACCGCGCCGCCCGTAAGTTTCAGAGCCGTTTTTACCGATTCGGTCAGGCGTTCTTTCACGCCGTCTTTGAGCAAAAGCCGGTCAACGACGACTTCGATCGTATGATTCTTGCGTTTCGACAAATTCGTTTCTTCGTCCAAAAGATGCATTTCGCCGTCAATCCGGGCGCGAATAAATCCGTCTTTGTGAAATTTTTCGAGTTCCTTTTTAAATTCACCCTTGCGTCCGCGAACTACCGGAGCGAGAATCATAACTCTGTCGCCTTCAGGCAGTTCCAGCACATTTGCCACAATTTGTTCGGCGGATTGACGCGTAATCGGCAGGTCGCAACTCGGACAATGCGGCGTTCCGATCGAAGAAAAAAGCAGCCGCAGGTAATCGTAAACTTCCGTAACGGTTCCGACGGTCGAGCGCGGCGAACGCGAAACGGTTTTCTGCTCGATTGAAATTGCCGGAGAAAGACCTTCAACCGAATCAACATCGGGTTTTTCGAGTTGATCCAAAAATTGCCGCGCATACGCCGAAAGCGATTCGACATACCGACGCTGACCTTCGGCGTAAATGGTGTCAAACGCTAAGCTTGATTTGCCCGAACCGCTCAAGCCCGTGATGACCGTAAAGGAATCACGCGGAATTTCGACATTGATATTTTTAAGATTGTGCTGACGCGCACCGCGAACCGTAATTTGTTTAATGCTCATTCTTGTGTGTTTTACAGATAAAATTCTTGTCTATTGACGAAACAAGTATTTTATCAATTCAAAATGAGCAAAGCAAAGCGGCAATCATATAGTAATTATAAAGGCAGCCGGATATTGAATTTCACCGCCGCGAGGCGAATCGAAAATGTAATAATCGTGCAGGCAATTAAGCCGACAAGATCCGAAAAGCCTAAATAATTCAACAAAATATAACTCCAGGTTCCGATAAACGAACAAGTTACGTAAAGCTGTGTTTGTCGCCGGAAAACATATGGAATTTCGTTTCTGAGAACATCGCGAATCACGCCGCCGGTCGTTGCTGTAATTACGCCGATTAAAGATGCGGGAAATGTCGGAATATTTAATTCAAGCGCGACCGCAACACCGGAAGCACTGAATAATCCCAACCCGAGCGCATCAATGAATGTAAAGATTTTTTGATTTAAAATCTCGCGGTTAAAGCGAAAAAGAATTAAAACTGCCGCTGAAAGAAAAAAAATAATGATCGGGTAATCGTAATGTTCGATCCAGTAAAGCGGGCGGCGATTGAGTAAAATATCGCGCAGAGTTCCGCCGCCGAAAGCCGTGACCAACGCCAGCGTACACGAACCGACAAAATCCATCTCCTTCCGCTTGGCTTCGATCAAACCTGAATACGCAAAGGTTAAAATTGCAAGAAATTCAATTATGCCGATTACATAATTCATTCAAACCGGAGAATATCACCCTAATTTTTCGTTGACGAAAGTAAAACTTTTAAAGCAAATGCTTGGTTAATCAAAGAGAAAAAAGATTAGTTGACGCTTAAAATTTTGCGAAAATCAACCGCTCGCTGAAAGCTTTGCTTGTTCGACACTTTCAGTTTCGGAAAAAGTATGAAATCCCCGGTGATTCTCAGCTAATTTTCAAAATGGACAAAATCGAGTTTCCATTTGCCATTTTCCGTTTTTCATTTTGTATCGGGGCTTAAATCAATCTGCTTTTTTTGCAATTCTTTCAGCGGCTTCGTCGGTTACGATGCACAGACCTGACATATTTTGCTCTTTCAGTTCCTGCATTTTTTGAAAGGCTTCGTCGTATGTCAGATTTTTCGCCGCGCGGGATTCGAATGTTACGACCGACCAGCGCGGCTCGCCGAGTTCAAACGAAACTTCCGAATTTGAAATAGTTTCTGCCGGGGCAACTTCTTCGGCTTGGGCGGTTTTCAATTCCATTTGATTTTCCTCTTTTTCGTCCGACATTTTTTTTATTGCTTTGGCACTCAATAATTTAATCCGACAACTTTAATTTACAACTCAAGTGAAACATATCACAATCTTTATCGGATTGTAAAAGTTTTTTCGCGCTTGAAAATTCAAAAACTTCTGAATTTATGATGATTTAGAGTTGCCTGAGAGTTGTTTCTTTGGGAAACTTTAAGCCTAAAGTAACGTCAATTCGAGATAAGAGATTCGGATTTAGTCGGTGAAACCGATGTTATATTTGCAGCCCGCTTCGCAAGATGCGGGAAAAGTTGAGAATTAAAGACAAAGCCATTGAAAATGGCGGCATAAAAATTTATGTCGCAGCTTTCAGCCGCTTAAAATCAATATCTAAACTATTCCCACAGTTGCACTGTGGGCTACAAATATATTGCCGTCTTCGACGGCTTAAAAGTAAGAAAGAATTTTTCAGAAAAACTGAAAGATTTTGCATCTTAAAAAAACAAAATGAATTATAACGAAACAATTTTTATGACCGGTTTTCCGGGTTTCATCGCCGGAAGGCTGGTCGAGCGTCTGGCAAAGCCGAAAACACAGATTTTTCTGCTGGTGCAGAAGAATTTTATTGACAAAGCCCTGAAAGACATTGCGGTAATCGCTAAGAAAACAAATACGCCGCTCGATAATTTTGCGCTCGTCGAAGGCGATATTACGCTGGAAAATCTCGGAATGGCGAAAGCCGATCTGGAGATCGTCCGCGAGCAGACGACCGATGTTTATCATCTGGCAGCGATCTATGACCTGGAAGTTGCGAAAGATCTGGCGCAAAAAGTTAATGTCGAAGGCACGCAAAATGTTAATGAAATTGTCAAAACTCTGCCGAATTTGCGTCGCTATAATTACGTTTCGACCTGTTATGTCGCCGGCAAACGCGAGGGCATAATTTATGAAAACGAACTCGAACACAAAGAAGAGTTTCGCAATTTTTATGAAGAAACAAAATATCTGGCGGAACTCGAAGTCGAGAAGTTAAAGCAGGAATTTCCCGTTACGATCTTTCGCCCGTCGGTCGTTTGCGGCGATTCGCGAACGGGCGAGACGGCGAAATATGACGGGATTTATTACGTTATACGGTTTTTATTGAAATTTCCCGAAATTTTCCGGCTCGTCAATGTCGGCAATACTGATGTTCGGCTCAATCTCGTGCCGGTTGATTTCGTCGTTGACGGAATGGTCGCGCTGGCAAATGATGACCGGGCGACCGGAAAAACGATCGCGCTTGCCGATCCTAAACCGTTGACGACAAAGGAACTTTGCGACGCGATTGCCGAAGCCGTAACGAATAAAAAATCGGTCGTCACGCCGCCGCCGAAATTGGTCGAAACGTTTCTGAATTCACCGATCTCGCCGCCGCTGACGGGTTTGCCGCATTCGGGCGTGCCGTATTTTTTTGTTCCGCAAACTTACGATACGAGCGTTTCCGAAAAATTGCTTGCCCCGCATAATGTTTCGTGTCCGAGTTTTAAGGATTATGTGAAAAATCTCGTCAAATTCGTTGAACAACACCCGAAATTGTAAAAAACTTCGCAAAAAGCATATTTTCCCGAAGTTAAAGCATCAAAGCGTTCAATCAAGGCTTTTACAAAAAAGAGGTTTTTATGAATTTACGGCGAACAAAATTTTTTCTTTTTTTCCTTCTTGCAGTATTTTCGTCAGCATTTGCGGCATACGCTCAAACGCCGACACCGACTCCGCCGGATGAAGACGGCGACGGTGTGGAAAACATTTTTATCGAAGAAGTGAAATTGAATATTTCCGCTTTTGATGAAAACGGGAAATTCTTTTCCGGCGTTACGGCAGACGATCTCGTGATAATGGAAGACGGGCGGCTGCATCAGGCAACGAGCGTTCGCCGGATTCCCGCAAATGTTCTGATCGTTTTAGATACGGGCGGCGAAATGCGCCGCGCAAAGCGGATTAATCAAACCCGCGACACGGCAAAAAATCTCGTCAACGCGCTTCACAAGGAAGATTCGGTCGCCATAATTCAATATAATGATAAGGTCGAAATCATCGCCGAATGGACGGAAAACAAGGCGGAAATTCATAATATTTTGAATAAGCGTCTGAATTTCGGCAAGCGTTCGCTTTTTTACGATGCGGTCGAATCGGCAACCGAATTTTTGCAGAAAACGCCGCTCGAAAACCGCCATCTCGTTTTAATCACCGACGGCACGGACAGTTTTAACAAAACCGATCAAAGAGATGCGATGATTAGAAATCTGATTGCCTCGAACATCAGCGTTCACGTCATCAGCTACACGCAGCTCGAACAAAAGGAACTCGCGCCGGACAAGGGAGCGTTTCGCAAAGGCAATCCGAATCCGAATCGCGCGCCGGAAGAAGTCATCAATACGATGCCGAACGGCGTGCGAGATATGATGAAAGCCCCGCGCCTCGGTTCGATTATTACCGACCGTGAATTTTTGCGAAAAATGAAGGAACGCGAAAATGCGCTCGCGGGCGGCGAAGAACTTCTTTCGACGATTGCCGAAGATACCAACGGACAATTTATTCTGCCCGAAACAAAAGAAGAAATGATCGAAAAACCGGAATTGATCGCACAGATGATCGATTCGAGTTACGTTGTCACTTACACGCCGAAAAATCCTCTAAAGGACGCGCCGGCGGGTGAAGTCCGCGAAGTCGTCGTCACATCAAAACGTGCCGGTTTGGATGTGGTTGCGCGGCGGAAAATTTCTCCGGCAAACGGTAAAAAAAATTAGAAAATTTCTCAAAAGTAAGTTTCAGCAAGCGTTTACTTTTTGAATAAACGCTTGCTGAAATATTTTTAAAATCCCGATATTTTGAAATTATTTTCATCGCCTAAAACCTCCATTTGCAGATAGTTTACGGTATGAATGCCGCCGGAATCGGTCGGTCATCGGCTAAACCGAATTGAACGATCCCGACTCCGCCTGTTGAACGCAATTGATACCAGATTCCGTTGCGATAAACCGCAATATCCGTTCTGCCGTCGCCGTCATAATCTGCCGGCACGGGAATATCGTTAGAGATTCCGAATTGCACCGCGCCGAAACCTGCCTGACTTTGTTGTAAATACCAGATTCCGTGCCGATAAACTGCAAAATCAGCGCGTCCGTCGCCGTCATAATCGCCAACCGTCGGAATATCGTCCGCCAAACCGAAATTAACAACCGCAAAGCCGTTCGAGCTTTGCAGCAGATACCAAACTCCATTGCGATAAACCGCAAAATCGTCACGTCCGTCGCCATCAAAATCTGCCGGCACCGGGAGGTCGGTCGGTAATCCGAAATTGACGATTTGATACTGGTTATCGGCAAGATTTAAAACATACCAAACGCCCCCGCGATAAACGGCGAGTTCGGCGCGTCCATCGCCGTTATAATCGAACGGAAGCGGAATATCGCCCGCCGTTCCCCATTGAACCGCCCGGAAGCCGAGCGACGATTGAAGAAGATACCAAACGCCGTCCCGAAAAACCGCGATGTCTTGAACGCCGTCGCCGTCATAATCGGCGGGCGCGATGCGGTCGGTCGAAATACCGAAAGGCGTTGTCCGAAAACCGTTGTTTGAACTGTCCAGGAAATACCAAACGCCGTTTGACGGGCGAAAAACCGACAAATCGGCAATCCCGTCGCTGTCAAAGTCGGCAGTCGCGTTTTTTATCGATATACATCTCGAAAACTCCGAAGTGTTTCCGCTCGAATCAGTTGCGGTTGCCGAAATGCAGCGCGCATTTGCCAAAGTTCGCGGCAATGTAATTGTGAAATTTGCCTGACAGCCGCCCGGAATATTCAGCGTCATCGAACCGATAAATTGCTCTCCTTCACCGAAACCTGAAAAATCGGCGGCTTGGTTGGCGTAAAAACTCAGCAGATAGCCGTTACCGACTGCGGTATTCAAGTTTCCATTGATGCGGACACTGTTTCCGACCGCTGTCACGGTTGCGATGTTCGGATAATTTTGCAGACGGTTGCCGCCGAAATCGTTGTCGCAATTATCGTTAGCCGTCACGCCGTCGTTGTTCAAATCAATGCCTAAATCGCCGTTGCCGTAAATCGAATTGTTGTTAAAATTGTTTTCCGTCGCCTGTTCGACAATCGAAACGCCGTCGCCGACATTGGCGAAAATTCTGTTTTCGGAGAATTGATTTTGAAAACTGACAAGTAAAATATTGATGCCGCTGCCGCCGTTGTAAGCAATCGTGTTGCCCGCGCCCGCGCCGCCGATGATGTTGCGCCGCGATTGTCCGGGAAAACGAAAACCATCGCCGCCGTTGCCTAAATCGCTGCTTAAATTCGGATTCGTGCCGATGAAATTTCGCTCAAAGGTATTGTCAAAACTGCTGTCTGAAACGATTCCCGCGCCGGTGTTCGCGGCGATGACATTATCTCTGACGGCTGCCTGGTTGTAATTACTTAAAAGCAAACCGACTCCCGCATTTCCGAGCCGATTGTTTCCGCTTGCGTCCGTGCCGATTAAATTATTCGAGATAATCGGATTCTGCAAACTGCTTGAAAGAAAATGCCCGCCGCCGAGCGTGTTGCCCGAAATCAGATTGTTTTCCACCAAAATTCCGCCGCCGCCCCCAATTTGAATTCCATAATTTCCATTTGGAATCGCCGCCGTTCCGTCAAAGTTCGTGCCGATGTAATTA
>CAYUGW010000153.1:0-8450 GCA_964444245.1 uncultured Blastocatellaceae bacterium
TAAAAATTTCCGCTTAAATTAACGAAGCGGCGAAGAAGCCTGAACGGTGATTTGCGAACCCGTTTTCAGTTGCAGATCGTCTTTGCCCTGCAGAACGACCGAACCTGCGCCCGCGCCGCCGCCGATGATCGCGCCGATTGCCGCGCCTTTGCCGCCGCCGGCGATCGCGCCGATAATTGCGCCGATGCCTGCGCCGATGCCGCCGCGTTTAATCGTTTCTTTGGTCTGGCTGTCGCCTTTTGCCGCGCCTTCTTCGTCAATCCTGATCGTTTTGCCGTTTTCGTCGGTGACGCTTTGCAGATTTCCCGCGAAATCGTAAGTTTGTCCGTTTCTCAGGCGAATTGTCTGAAAATTAAATGTAACTTCCGAGCGTCCCGAAACTTTGCCGGAGCGGTCGATTCCCGAAAGATAGCCGTCAATGACCGCGCCGCGAAATTGATTCGGCGACTGCACGGTCATTTTGAAACGGTCGTTGTTTTGCGAAACCTTCGTGTCAATATCATTGTCCAGAGTTCCGGTAATTATCGTTCCGTCAGGCACGATAAAAGTGCCGCGTCGCTGTCCCGTGTTGTTGCCGGTCGGGTAATTGTTCGGATTAGTGCGGTCGTTCGGATCATTGCTCGAATAATCGCCGGTGTTGGAATTGTTATCCGGGAAATTATAACCGCCGAGTCTGGCGACCGCATCGGTTTTGTTATAGACGCTTTCGGCAAAAACCGTCTGGCGCAGATAAGGCGTGGTAATCCGGCGGCTGACCTTCATACTTTTGCCGTTTTCGGTCGAGATAAATGTGATCGTAAAATCCGTATCCCCGCCGAGACTCGAAACTGTCAGTTCCTGCCCGCGCAGCGTCGTGCGGACGCGGATCGTTCTGCCGTCAGCGGTTGTCTGCGTTTGGTCGCGTCCGTCAGCCGTAAATGTAACGGGCTGCGCGAGCGATGTGCCGAGCGTGATCTGTGTGCCGCGCACGTCAATGGCAATCTGTTCGGGCGATTGGAGCTTGTCTTCCAAATCTTCGCGGTTTGCCTGATTGTTGCCCGAATTGGAGTTGCGAATCGCGCGTTCGGCAATTTCCTCCGCGTTTTCACTTCTTGAATTATCCAATTGATAAGTTCCGGTCAATGAGGCACTGTAGGAATTTCCGCTCGTCGAAGGATAATTATTATTATCCGAATAATCGTCATCATTATTATCCGAATAATCGTCATCATTGGAGTATTGCGGATTTCCGCCGTCCCAACTCCAATTGATGTTATAACTTGAAGCCAGCCGGTCGAGCAACGTAATTATTTCAGCCCAATTTCTGTCGGTTGTCGAATTAATACTGTTGTATTTTATAAAATCGTTGACGGTTTTAGCCGATTCGAGAATTTTCGTAACATCTTCCGCCGTTTCGCGCCGGCGGTTAAATTCGGTTTCAAAATCGCGCAAATCGTCCTTTACATTCAGAACATCATCTTCCAGTTTTTCTCTGTCCTGCCGATTAATCGAAGACGTACGCCGAAGCTGATTCGATAAAACATTCTGAAAATTATCAACTTGATTATTAAGCTGGCGCGTAATATTGCGGATTTCGCGTTCGTTTCGGTTTACCTGCCCGTATGCCTCCGGCGCGACCAAACCGACCAATACAAAACCGATTATTAAATAGACCGAAAAAATTCTTCTGATTCTGTTCATCTTTTTTTCTCCTGCTGCTGCTGTTTCTCTTATTTTTAAGGAAATTCACAAACTTACCTGTTTGCCAATAACTAAGAAGCATTTTTTGTGCCAAAGGTTTATTTTTGTCGCAAGTTTAAGAAAACAAACTCAAACCGATTTATGCTAAACTTTTCTACAATCATTCTAATAGATCGTTTAAGACAAGGAAAAGTTTATGATAAATAATTACAAAACCGAAATAAAATATGCCG
The DNA here is from genome assembly GCA_964444245.1 of uncultured Blastocatellaceae bacterium. Classification (GTDB taxonomy): domain Bacteria; phylum Acidobacteriota; class Blastocatellia; order Pyrinomonadales; family Pyrinomonadaceae; genus JAHCHG01. The sequence goes on from CAYUGW010000153.1 coordinate 1,914, forward strand.
GCGATGAAATGTTCGTCGCCACGAGCGCGAGCGGACACTCGCAAGTTATTGATACGAAAGGCGATAATAAAACCGCCGCATCACCCATCGAATTGCTTTTAATCGCCGTCGGAAGCTGCACGGCGATTGATGTCGTTTCGATTCTAAAGAAAAAACGGCAAATTGTAACCGATTATAAAGTCGAGGTTACGGGGATACGGCGCGAGGAACATCCGCGTTCATTTACAAAAATCAATATTCACCATATCGTATATGGGCGTAGCGTATCGGAAAAGGCTGTGGCGGACGCAGTCGAGCTTTCCGAAACGAAATACTGCTCGGTCGCCGCAACCGTAAAACCGACGGCGGAAATTACAACAAGTTTTGAAATTATTGAAACAGGAAATTAAAGAAATTTTTATGAAAATCAAAAAATTATTTGGAAATTTTGCGGCAGCTTTTTTAATGATATTTGCGTTCGGCATTTTATTTCCGGCACAAGCGCAGGAGAAAACACCGCAACAGGTAACAGAGGATTTTTACAAATGGTATATCGGCGAACTGAACGCTGATAAAAATCCGATTGATGATAAACAGACAATCAATAAATATGTTTCCAAAAGGCTCGTAAAATGGCTTTATTCAAAAGATTTTGAAGAATACGGCGCGGATTATTTTCTCGACGCGCAGGATTGGGCTAACGATTGGGTCAATAATATCAAGGCGGCGGAAGGCACGATGAAAGGCAGAGTTTCAACACTCGAAGTTACCTTTAAAACTACCGTCGAAGACGAAGCGGCAATGGGCGACCGTTCGTTAAAAATCAAGCTTATCAACGAAAACGGGGCATGGAAAATTGACCGCGTAAATGATCAGTTTTAATGCGTTTTGAAATAAAAACTTAAATAAATCTACACGAATTAAAAACAGAAATTCACAACTTATTTTAATTTGAATTTAATCTCGTGTTAATCTGTAGATTCAAAGTTTTTGCAGAGTTATGAATATTGCCGCACCCGAAGAATTAGAACTTGCCAAAAAGCATAAAAAACTGGAGCGTTTGAAGGAAACTCTCGCCACGCGCGAAGAAGCGATGACCGAACTTCGCGCCGAACTCGAACAATTCGAGGCAAATTACACGATGGAAGTCGGCAGATTTTATGCCGAACTCGACGAGATCGAAGCGCAGATCGCCGAAGAAGAATTAAAATTAAACCCGGAAGACGAAGAAATTAAAAAACGCGCCGAAGAAGCCCGGCGACGCGCCGAAGAATCGGCGGAAGCGGCGGACGAAGAAAACTGGCAAGCCTGCACGCATAAATGGAATCCTTCGCCGGAAGCGAAAAAGGCGTATCACAATCTGGCAAAAATGATTCATCCCGATCTGGCAATTGACGCGGAAGAGCGAACGCGCCGCACCGATCTGATGGCAAAACTCAACGACGCTTACGCCGAAGGCGATCAAGGGCTGCTTAATAAATTGGTCGAAGAATACAGAGATTCGCCCGATCTCGTGAAAGGCGATTCAATCGGCGATCAATTGGTGCGCGTGATTCGCCAGATTTTTCAAGTTACGCGCCGCTTGAAGGAACTCCGTGCCGAACGCCTCGAAATCGAATTATCGGAACTTTTCATTTTGCGCGAAAAAGTTCGCAGCGAACAAATCGAAGGCAGAAATCTCTTCAAACAAATGGCGGCGCGCACGAAAACGCATATTCAAAAAGCGACGCGCCGCCTTGTAAATCTGCAAAACGTCAATCAAGCGGTTGAATCCGACATCAAAGAAAGATTCGGCATAGACGTTTCGGCATTTCGTTAAAATTCAAAAAATGACTCGAGTAAATTTAAAGGATTACTTCGGAACAGATAATAGATGAAAGATGATAACTGATAGATTCATTTCGGCTTTTATCTATAATTTATTATCTATTAATCTTTAATCTATTCCGAAGTTTTTTGTCATAATAAAACGACGGGTTTTAGGCTTTCCGCTTAAATCTGCTTTCACTCAAAAACACAAGTTTGGCAATTTATCTGCGAACCGGTTTTCACTAATCCGGGTGTTTGTGCGCCCGATTCACGCGGGAAATAGCGAAAGACGATGTTGTTGACAGTTACGTTTCTCGCACCCGTAAATTTCAGCGCAAACGGGCGAACGCCGACTTCGACCGTTTCCGAGTTTAGATCCGAAGCGTTTTCCGGCGGACGCGCGTAAATCGTGTTTCCTGTGATTTTATAAGTTCCCGGCGCAGGCAGATTTTTCGCCAGCGGAACATATATCAATCTTTGATTATTAACGACGACGACCGGCGGCGGATTTGTCAAAACGCTTCCGCCGGGTGTCCAAGCCGGCTGTTCGGGATGAAGCGGCATATTGGTCTGAAAACCGCTCGCCGCGTTTTCCCAACTCGCATTTGAGATTTCGGTTGCCGAAAAAACCGCGCCGTTCGGGGTTTCGCCCGTGATTGAAAGCGCGGGCGTTTTCGGCGTATCCGACCAATTGACGCTTGCCGTCTGGCGGTAAACGCCGTCGCGCACAATAATCTCCGCCGGATTATTTGCATCGCGGCACACTTTGGCTTCGTCCAAAGCGTGCTGAATGGTGGCAAAAGGCTGCGCCATAGTTCCCGAATTCGCGTCGCTGCCGTTGGTCGCCACGTAGAATTTGCAGTCTTTTTTATCGTCGTCGCCGCCGCCGCCGTTATCAATAAAGGGCGGATCGAAAATGGTCGTGCCTTCCCATTTAAACTTGTATGCTTCTTCGGGACTGCTGACGGAAAACATTACGACAAGCTCCGGATATTCGACTCCTTTTTCAATGTGCATCATTTTCGTTCCGCTGAGTCTTCCGTGAAAATACGGTTTAGTCGCGTCAAACTCGATATTCGCGTCGGCATATTTCGGTTCGGGAATTTGATCGGGAACGGGATAACCAGCTTTTTTTAAAGCCGCCAGAACATTCGGATCAACACTCGATTTATTTTCACCCGGCGCGTAGGAAACAGCGACCGGTTCGCCGACCACCTGTGCAAAAACCTGCAAACTCTGCCACAAACCCGCGCCCCAGATTCTGCCGCTTGCGCTCGTCGGCGGCAGAGTTTTTTCCAGCTCTCTTTCCGCTTCGAGGCGTTTCAGTTCATTTTCAAAAGCATTGACGAGCAAGCCCGACATATAATCGGCATCAACATAAGAATACGGCTTATCTTTATGACGCATCTGTTTTTGCGCGTCTTTTTGAATTTGCTGCGAAACGGGATCGCCCTGTTCGGCGTATTGTTTATTAACGGCGGCGACCTGCTCGATCATTCCCTGAACGCCTTTGTCAAACATATAGCCTTGCGGGTCCTTGATAAAATCGAAAACTTCCATATTGCGTTGATATTCGGCGGTCGCTTCGCCAACTACCATTGATTCGACGTATTGCGTCAGCTGCTGTCCCGGATAGTCGCCGATATATTCGCGTGCCGCTTGTGCCGCACCTACCGGGTTTCTGACCGTATTAAACAAATTTACCGCTCTTAAAGCATTGCCGAGTCCCTGTCCGGTCGCGACGGCTTGTCTGGCATCATCGGTCATCCCCGTGGGCGCGGGCGGAATTCCGCCGACATCTCCGTAATCGGGAATTTTGATTAAATCAATGCGCGGCTTTTTCATATATTCGCCGATGTCCCTGTAATAATTCGCCAGATTTTTCAGATAAAACTGTTGCGCTTCGCGGACCTGTTTGATATATTCGCCGCGCACATCTTCTTTGCCTGCAAGAACTTGAAACATACGCGGGCGCAGATGAACCGTAGTTTTAAAATCAACCTGAATTCCGCCCAGACTGACTCCGGCTTTTCGAAATTCTTTGGTTTCGCAATCCATCTGCCAGCGGTGCATCTCGCCCTGCAAATTCAGTTTCGCGGTTTTGCCGATCTGATTTGCCGTAAAATAATTTGCCTGCCGGTTTTTGTTTAAAAACAAGACATACATATTTTTCACAACAAAAGTGTCCCCGCATTTACCGACCTCGACGGCATAGATCGTGCCGCCGCGCATTGCATCGCTCAAAGGCGGAAGCGGAAGCGGAACACCCAACGCTTTTACGCCCAAAGCACTGCCGGAAGGAATAACTTGAAACGTCTGTTTTCCTTTCGGCTCATTGTCCTTCATCAATTGAGCAAGCGAACTCGGCGGCAGGTTTTTCAAAATCTCGAGCAATTCGGGCGGCGCGTCCTTCAGACGCTTTTCGATCTCCGGCGGAAGCCGCTGCGCAGAGGCTGAAAACGAAAAAATTGAAAAAACAAACGATAAAAGAATTGTAAAATTCAGAACTCGGCTAAATAGTTTCATAATAAATCTCCTTATTTTTTATGGTAAATTTTCATAATTTGTTATGCCGGAAAGAAAAACAGGTAATCTGCCGATAAAAAAGCTAACCGGTTGGAAATTACGCGAAAAGCGCAACTGGAAATTTACACGGTTTTAATTTGGAAATAAAAACAATCAAATATTTGTTTTTATTTCCATAAACTATTGTTGCAGAACATTTTGTCGAATTTCAGACAAATCGCAAATCGCAAATCCGCATCAATTACCTTTTACAAAACGAGGAGAGTTTTATAACAGAAAATTTTTGTAATTTAATTTTCTACCCTGACAGTAGGTTTGCGGAACGATTCGATTTTTATTTCTTGCAATATTTTTCAAAAAAGTTTAGAAAAAAAATACTACTCTTTTTTTTCTTTACCTTTTATATTCAATTATCCGCTCGACGGTTTCGCCCGTTTTGACCGTAACGGTAAATTCCTGCGGTTTGAGTCCGGCGGGGCGCACGGCGGCGACTTTGATCAGATAAGTTCCCGGACTCATAATAAATTCCGCCGGATTCGAACTCTGACTGGTATAAGTTCTTTTTCCGCCGAGCGTTTTTCCGGTTTTCGGGTCAATTACATAAACGGTCGAATCAATCAGATCCGCGCCGAGTTTTGTGCCGATGCGGATTGTGCCGCTTTCAAAATTATGTTCGACCGAAGTTTGCTTTTCGCCCGCCGCAACGACGATATTTCTCAAGACAGTTTTTTCCGCACCGAACATTGTCGCCGATAAGATTTCCAGATAATATCTGCCCGGAATCAGGCGCAAAGTGAGCGGTACGCTCATATAAGTTCTGCCGGCGGAAATTCGCTTTTTGTCGGATTCGGCAAAAACTGTCACCGAAGCGTCGTCTAAAACGCCGTTTCGCGTAATTTTTACGATCAATTCACCCGCGCTGAAATCCGCTGTTTTTTCTATTGTTTCACCTTCTTTTATTTCGACTTTTTCATAAATTATCGTCGGCGCACCGTCGAGCCGTACGGCGCGAATCGTTACGTCGTAAATTCCTGCGGGAAGCGGAATAATTCGCGGATTCGTTTCCGCAGATTCATAAGTTCGCCCGCCTTCAAACGATTCGGTTGCTCCGATTTTGCGAACTTCGACCGAAGCATCGGTCAATTTTCCGTCGGCAATCGCTTTGACGGAAAGAAAATTTTTGTATTCGACGACTTCGCCGGAAACCGCTTCATCTAAAGCCGCGCCGAGTTGTTCGGCGTTTCCCGCATTTAAATAAAGTCCTGCGCCCGCTTGTGCAACGCATTCGAGTTGTTCGACATCGAGTTTTCCGGTATCGAAACCGATGACGTGGAGAGTGATTTTCACGCCCGCCGCTTTTGCTTCGCGCACCAATTTACACGGGTCGCCCTCGCAGGTTTCCAGCCCGTCGCTGATGAGGACGATTTTTACCGTTTCGTCCGTATTGAGAGCGCGAACTTCGGCAATTGCCCGCCGCAGAGAATCGGTGATCGGCGTTCTGCCCTTCGGATCGAGCGCGTCGATTTTTTTGGAAAGCCCGGCTTTATCGAGCGGTTTTACGGTTGAAAGAGTTTCAATATCGGCGCAATCGCTTTTGTTCCGGTGTCCGTAAGCGATCAAACCCACTTCCGCATTTTCGGGCAGATTTTCAATCGCATTCTTTAAAACCCGCTTTGCCGAAACGATTTTCTCTTCATTTCCGATCTTGCCCCACATCGAACCCGAAGCGTCCAAAACAAAGATGATTTTTGACGAAGTTTTATCTGAGTTTTCCTTCTGCGCGGTGATTGATAAGGTAAAGAAACTAAAAACCGATAAAAGCACCAAAAAACGAGTTAGACAAATCATTTTCCCTCTCCTCTGCCGAAAACATTTTAAATACAGAAATCCGTAAATAATCCGGGGTTCGAAGGGTGATTGACATTGTAGTAACCGCTTTTTTAAATATATAGGAGTGTGAAAAAGATATTGCCGAATAACGAAAATGTCAATCATTCGGCAAAAATAATTTTATTTCAAATAATCACGAAAAACCCAATCGCTCTTTTCGGCTTGTTTATGACATTTCGAGCAATCGCTTTTCGTTTCGCGTTTTTGCATCTTTAATCCCGCGCCGCTGAACGTGAAAAATTCCCAATCGCCCGTTTTCCGGCTGAAGCCTTTTCCGCGTTTGACCATTGCGATCACCGTTTCGGGCGTTTCGCTCGTCGCGGTCGCATTTTT
>CAYUGW010000154.1:0-8395 GCA_964444245.1 uncultured Blastocatellaceae bacterium
AGATCTTTATATTTTCGCCCGACACTTATCCCCAATCATCTCCCACTTATCACTTATCACTTATCACCTAAATCCGGCTTGCCTCAAAAAAAACTTTCAACTAAACTTATATCCTTGCCCTTGTAGCTCAACGGTTAGAGCAGCAGACTCATAATCTGTTGGTTGGAGGTTCGAATCCTCCCGAGGGCATACTTTTAGTTTCCTTTAACTCCTTTGTTTGCTTGTAAATAACTGATTTTATTAAGGTTACAGTGTTTGCAAAGTTTCACACTGTTCACACTACTTACATTATTCACACAGAAAGTGGAGAGTAAATTTTTATCTTAGTAATTTACAACTTGCATTTCATCAATAATAATACGGTCAATGTAAACAAGAAGCTGCTGAAAATGACACGGGACAAAGTTAAAGACCCTTTTTGAAAACATCACTAGCCATAGATTCGTTATTCTAGAATAAAAATCCAATGTTACAATATGTATATAGTTGCAAATATCTATATACATATTGTAACATCAGTGTGAATGGAAAACCTTGCGAACAAAGAAAAAATTTTAGAGTACGCTAAAGCAAACCAACTTTTTCGTTCTAAGGATCTTGCCTATATGGAGGGTGCTCGAACATATATTGCGCGATTAGTTGAAAAAGGAGATCTAATTAGGGTCGGGCGCGGGCTATATTCTCTGCCTAGTAAAGATTTCAGCGAATGGCAAACTTTTCTTGAAACTGCGCGGCTTGTTCCGCAAGGAGTAATCTGCTTACTTTCAGCACTGCGCTTTCACGAACTGACAACGCAAAACCCATTTGAAGTCTGGCTTGCGATTAAAAAATCTTCAAGAGAACCGAAGATAGATACTATTGCGTTGAATATAAGCCGCTTTTCCGGAAAAGCTTTTTCTGAAGGAATAGAAACTCATGAAATCGAAGGCGTAAGTTTGCAGGTATATAATCCTGCAAAAACGGTTGCCGATTGTTTTAAGTTCCGCAGTAAGGTCGGACTTGATACGGCAATAGAGGCTTTACGCGATACCTGGCGGAAGAAAAAATCCGGAATGGATGAATTATGGCACTTTGCCAAGGTTTGCCGTATGTCAAACGTGATGCGCCCCTATCTGGAATCGCTTGTTTAATATAACCGAAAATAAATGAAAAATATTGCCGCTTCTGTTCATCAGAGGCTTTACAACTTTTCCAGAGAGAACAACACGGATTTTAATCAATTACTTTTACGGTTTGCTAACGAGCGTTTTTTATACCGCCTCGGTATCTCAAAATATAAGGAGCGTTTTCTTCTAAAGGGGGCATCGCTTTTTACTCTCTGGTTTAACACTCCGCATCGCCCAACTCGCGACATCGATCTTCTCGGTTTCGGTTCAAACGAAATTAGTGATATTGAAAAAATCTTTACGGAGATCTGCAAAATTGAAATCGAAGATGGTTTGCTTTTCAAAACCGATACAATAAAAGGAACGGAAATAAAAGAGGGCGAAGAATATCAAGGAGTAAGAGTTTCATTCTTAGCACTTTTAGGAAAAGCTCAAATAACATTGCAGGTTGATGTAGGTTTCGGCGATGCGGTTATCCCGAATGCCGAAAATGTTATATTTCCGAGCGTTCTTGATTTTCCTTCTCCCGAATTAAAAGCTTACCGCAAAGAGACGGTTGTTGCCGAAAAATTTGAAGCTTTAGTAAAACTCGGTATGCTCAACAGCCGTATGAAAGATTTCTGGGATTTGCGCCTCCTTATTCAAGAATTTGAGTTTAATGGAGAAGTTCTGCAAAAAGCCGTTCGCGCAACATTCGAAAGAAGGGGAACAAGATTTCCGAAAGGATTGCCGGTAGCTTTAACCGAAGAATTTACGGCTGATAGCGGTAAGCAGGTTCAATGGAAGGCTTTTATAAGGAAAAACAAACTTGAACAAAATCTGGGATTAACTACGGTTATTGATTCCTTAAAAGGCTTTTTTCAGCCCATTATTGAATCAATCGAACGGCAAGAAACTCTAAATGCTGTTTGGGAAAATGAAAACTGGCGTTTTCAGAATAGCCTGAATAAATAAGGAAAAGCCGTTTGGAAAAAAAGCGTAAAGTACTATAATAACTAAAAGCGTTCGTTCCGCACGGGTGCTTTGTGAAAACCGCTCTTATAGAGGATAAAAAGTGGAGAGTAGTAAAAACAGGTATTTGTAATTGTTGCAAACAAAGGGTTTATGGGTTCGCTAGAGTCTTCCCGAGGGCATTTTTTCGGGTTTTCTTAAAGTCTTGTATTTATTGCTAAATAGCGATAAATACAGGGCTTTTTTAGTTTTCTGAGTCTTCCAAAACTAGCAAAAATAGCTGAAGTAAACTCGAGAATTGGTCAAAAAGCCGCCGTGCTTCGTGAATTGTGCGTTTTTGAAACGGGAACATCTGCATGACAACAGTTCAAGCAAAATTTTTCATTTTTTGGAATTGTCCTTAAGGTAAGATTTTCGGCGAGTTTGCCACTTACAAGAACAACAAACTCGAAAGGAAATTTAAAAAGTTTTTACATGAGAGCTATTATTCTCTTCTTCGAACACATTTTAGTTTATAGAACTTTTATAAATGCTTTATAAAATAATCAGAATAAAATACGATAACTTTTTAATGCTTTAAGTAAAGCCAATAAAATCACAGTAGGGGAATCGGTTAGGGGTCCGATCATCATAATAAATTCTTTAGCTTTTCGCTGAACTTTTCTATCAGGTATTTTATTTAAATGTTCATACAAATAAAAAATTTGTTGATAAGAATTTTTTTCTTTTATTAATTCTGGTAAATAAGGTTGAGCCATTTTGACAATTTTCTTCAATCCGCTGAATTTTCGTTTTTTAGATAATAATGGAGTAAGGACAATTGCTACGGTTTGTTTCTCTGGATTCATATACATCGATTTACCAAGTTGCAATTCTTTTTTGAAGTATTTGTCATTTTTAGTGACATGAACAAAAAATTTATGCCTAACTAGGGAAATTCTATCTAATTCGCTCAAGTCAATTTTTACTCTACATTCTCTATAAATTTCCTGGATTATAGCCGTCCAAAGATACAAACTTTTGATGTCAACAACTATAAGCGAATTATGGTATCTATACTCTTCGTACAGCCTTTTACTTTCAGCTTCAGGTATTTCCGGTTCGGAGTTAAACAATAAATTTCTAGTTTCAAATAAATCATTAAACGTGCGTATCATTCGCTGAGAAATTACAATAATTTCTCCATAATTATCAAGTAATGTCGAAGTATATGCCCTGCGCTTCGTTACACTCCTATAAAGAAGATTGGATCCTAATTTATTGCTGACTTTGTTTATTTCAGTCGTAAGCGAGGTTATTAAATCTTCAATTTTTGGTTCTTTAAGCGATTTTGACATATAAACAAAAGATTATTTTATTGACATCCTCACCAAAAACGGTGATGATTGCCGGAAACAAAAAACTCTGGCTCATTATCATCAAATCCGGCGATAAATTCAAGCATTTTCGACGATACCGCCGCTTTTGATGTTACTGCAGAAATCTTATGAATTATCCAGAGTCAAAAAACGACGCGGACGTTTATCAAAATCTGATAAATCTAATGCCGAAGCATAAAACTTACATCAAGGCTTTTCTTGGCTCCGGCGTGGTTTTGAGAAACAAACAAAAAGCTCTAAAAAATATCGGAGCTGTCATCATCAAAAACGGCGATAATATCCTTGGTTTGGACTACGCGCTATTTTCACCGTAAAAATATGAAATTTAACCGTTTGAAATAAGGCATTGAGGTTATGTTTTTTCGTGCTATAGTGCTAGGCATGGCTATGTCAAAGACTCTTGTAATCGTTCTCGTTCTCGCTCTCGTCTGGCTTACGGCGTGGGTGATTGCCGGCTACTATATGCGCCAAGCCGGTATTGAGAAGATCACCCAGTCCGATCACCTCAGCACGCCCGCCACCAGCCTCGAGCGGGGCGGTGATGTCCGCGTGGAAGGGACAATCGTGGAAGGACCATCGGTGGCAGCTCCATTCAGCGGGAAACAGTGTCTTGCTGCGGTGACGAGTATCAACGTCGTGATGCACTACTTTGACAGCCGTAGCAAGCCGGCGTGGGAATTTAGCCACGTCGAGACGCTCAGGGTGGGTCCGGCAAACATCGAAATCGCCGTCGGTGATAAACGCATCGAGCTGCCTCTCGATCGATGGTCTCCGAAGGAGTACTCACACAAGAACATGTCCACGCTCCCCCCGCATCTTGGCGTGACCGCGGAGCAAATCGCTATCGCCAAAGAACGCTTGCGAGGCGACTCCACGGGATTTTCGATCAGCGAGGCGACGATTGACGGAGGAACGCGCTTCCTCGTCGTAGGCAGGCTCGAAGACCGTGATGGACCGCTGCGCCTCGAGGCGGATCGCGTTCTCAATCGTATCGAACTTTACTCCGGCTCGCAGGAAGATTTAGTCAAAGATCTGCGCGGCAGCGGCGGCGGACTCAGCGTCGCGGGTTGGATCTTGGGTGCCGGGTTGGGACCGCTGCCACTCGCGATCATCGGCTTGGTCTTGCTGGTAAGGCGGCGCAAGCGCACTGCGACCGCTGTTGCCGGTCATCTTGAGTGATCGCTTGCGGTGCTGCGATTCGGGCTTCGATAGAATGATAATCTTCGCCAAAACGGCATTTATACGATCTCGGGAAATTATCCGAAGAATTTTTAATTCGATATTAAAGGAAGCGTTGGAGGCTGCCGGAATGGAATACGGACGCGACGTGGAAGGCGGCGTTACGTTTTATTAATTATCGGCACTCTTCTTGTAACGCGCCTCATCCAGCGTCGCTGACGCGGCGACAACGCCGAGCTTCAGCAGATATGTCTGATGCGCCGGGCTTGTCGCCTATTATTCGCACGCTTCCGACGAGTCGAGAAAACGCACGATGGAGAATCTTTATAAACCTGAGGAAAATAAGGAAAATAGAATTGAACAATTGCAGAATAAAGATGTCGGCTTTGCTGAATTTTTTGAGGCGATAACGGGCGAAAAATTTGAAGCGTTGGGCAAAAAGCGGACACATTCTTTCGGGGCATCTGCATAAATCTTTTTATTGCAATAATAAAAAATACGCCGGAAAAACTCCCGAAGGCATTTCCGTTATTTTCTTAAACCTTATATTTCATTAGGTAATTCGATGAATATAAGGTTTTTCCGGTTTTTTGCAATTCTCCAAAGCGGGAAAAACAGCTTCGAACAAAAATTTTCCTGACCAAAAATCGGCTTGTTCAGTCGTGCTTTTATTTTTCCTTGATAAATCTTCTGAATTTTGAGTTTTACCGCAATCAGCGGAATTTTGTTTATCAAAAATTTCCCATATTCGTTCAACAAGTGTTTTATCCGGGTTGTCAGAATCCATTTCGCTAAATTCTTCGTCAAGCATTATAATCATAAAGTTTTCTCTTTGTAAGTATTTTTAAAGAAATTCAATTCTCGACAATATATGTCAAAAATTGGAAAAACATTACGAATAAATGTAGTAAATCGAATACTATGTGTTGTTTAGAGACATTACTTTTTTTATCGTTCGGTCGTTTTTTGTAAATTAGCGTTTGAAAAGTTCAGACAGTTAATCAAAAACGAGAATATTTGATTAAAGTAAAATAAACAGTTGCGAGGTATTTTCCGCATATTTTTATTTAAATCGAAATTTAACGAACAATTTCTTTTTTTGCTATAATTATTGCACAATAATAAAGATGGATTTTAAAGATCAAAAATCAGGAGCGACATTAATTTTAGTAGTTGATGATGAAGAAGCTGTCAGGCATTTGCTCAGACAGGTGTTGGAGTCTGCCGGATACAGGGTGCAGGAAGCAATCAACGGGATAGAAGCTATTGAAACTTACAAACGCGAACCTGCCGATCTGGTTATTATGGATATTATTATGCCGGAGAAAGAAGGAATCGAAACAATTATCGAACTTCGACAAGAATATTCCGGCATTAAAATCATCGCCATTTCAGGCAGCGGCGAAGAAAGCCCGTATCTGATGATGGCTAAACATCTGGGCGCAGACTATATCCTCGACAAACCTTTTTCTCCTGACGAACTAATCGATACTGTTCAAATGTTGCTGAAACATTGATTTTTTTTCGGAAAACCGTTTCAAAACCCGATTCAACCAATCAGATAAAATTTTATTAAATCTTTTACGGATAACGCACGACAGTTTTTTGCGGATAAGCAGGAAGCGGAATAAATTCGGTTTCATCAATGACGGGCGCAAACTTCCGGTTTTTCCAATCTTCTTTGGCTTGTTCGATTCTTTCTCTCGAACTCGAAACGAAATTCCACCAGATATGACGCTTTTCCAACGGTTCGCCGCCGAGCAGCATCAGACGAGCGTTTAACGAATCAGCAGTTAAAATGATTTCTTCAAACGGTTTTAAGACGAGAAGTTGTCCGGCGTTGTAAATCTCCTCATTCGGCAGAATTTTTATTGTGCCTTCGACGATATAAATTGCGCGTTCGGTGTGTTCTTTCGGGACGGAAAGGCGTGCCCCTTTTTCGATCTGCGCGTCGGCGTAAAATAGCGCGGAAGCGGTTTTGACGGGAGATTGTTTGCCGTAGAGCGAACCGGCGATCAGGCGCACGATTTTGCCTTCGCCTTCGATAACGGGCAATTCATCTTCGGCGTGATGTGAAAACGCCGGATCGCTTTCTTCTTTCTCGATCGGAAGTGCAACCCAGGTTTGAATTCCGAAAAGCTGTGCGCCGGATTTTCGAGCTTCAATCGGCGTGCGTTCGGAATGTGCGATGCCGCGTCCGGCGTTCATCCAATTAACTTCGCCGGGGCGAATCAGTTGCGTTATTCCCAGACTGTCGCGGTGAATTAATTCGCCTTGAAAAAGATAGGTAACGGTCGCCAGACCGATGTGCGGATGCGGCGCGACATCGAGCCTTTTTCCGTCTTTGAGAATTTCCGGTCCCATCTGATCGAGAAAAATAAACGCCCCGACCATTCGCCGTTTAACAGACGGCAAAACGCGGCGAACCTTGAAATCATCAATCAGTTCGCGCCATTTAGATTCGATTATTAAATCTATCGCCGTTTCCATTTTGAAATTTTATTCACCTTTAAATTTTGCCGTGATTTCCGCAACGCGCTTGCCTTGCAATTTTGCGGCAGTCAGAGCGACTTCGTCCGGATCAAGCTTTGCGTTGTTCGACGTAAATGACGCGCCGTACGGATTTCCCGCTTCAAACTGGCTCGGCTCGACATAACCCGGCGCGACGATAATCATATTCCAGTGATAAAATGCCGTATTTACCGCCAGAATTGTTTGCTCTTGCCCGCCGTGTTCCGTCGCCGTCGTTGTAAAGGACGAACCGATCTTATCGGTCAATGCGCCTTTTGCCCAGAGCGAGCCGGTTTGATCCATAAAATTTTTGAGCTGCGCCGAAGGCAGACCGTAGCGTGTCGGCGTGCCGAAAATTATCGCGTCCGCCCATTCCAGATCGTCATTGGTCGCTTCCTTTATTTCGGAAGTTTCGTCCAGATGTTTTTTCCAATTTTCGTTATTTTCCCAAGCTTCCGCCGGCGCGGTTTCTTTGACGCGCAAAAGACGTGTTTCCGCTCCCGCATTGCGTGCGCCTTCCTCGACCGCTTTTGCCATTTCGTAAGTCGTTCCGGTTTGACTGTAATAGATGATTGCAACTTTTGCCATTTGTATTTTTTTCTCCCGTTAAATTAAATTCAAATTAAAGCATATCAAATGCAGAAACTTTTGAAACCACCTTATGCGATGATTTTTCTCTCACACTTTCGGGTGATGTTTGTAAATGGCAATAATTCTCGACTTACCGCTCACTCTTTACTGTCGCGGATCGTTTTTCAGAATCAGCCGCGCTGTATCGCGGGCGATCAGCAATTCTTCATTTGTTGCAATAATATACACTTTTACCCGCGAATTTTCCGAACTGATTAATTTTTCGCGCTCTCCGGTTTGATTTTCGTTCAACCCGGAATCTAATTCAACGCCGAGCCAGCTTAATTCATTACAGATCGAAGCGCGGATTTCGGCGGAATTTTCGCCGATTCCGCCCGTGAAAATGATCGCGTCCGCGCCGTTCATCGCGGCTAAATACGAGCCGATATATTTGCGGATGCGGTAGCAGAAAATCTCGATTGCCAAAAGAGCGCGGCGGTCTTTGTTTTCGCGCGTCTCGGCGAGCAGCTCGCGCATATCGTTGGTCAAACCGGAAATTCCCAGAAGACCGGATTGTTTATTCAAAAGCGTATCGACTTCGTGAACGTTCAAGCCTTCTTTTTCGCAGATAAATTCGACGATTGCCGGATCGAGATCGCCCGAGCGCGTTCCCATCACCAGACCTTCGAGCGGCGTTAA
>CAYUGW010000155.1:0-6317 GCA_964444245.1 uncultured Blastocatellaceae bacterium
CGATTTAGAGAAAGCAAAACAGACTTTAACAAAAGATTCGCTTGCGTCGCGTCAAGCGAATCTCTGGCGTTACAGGGAAGTTTTGCCGGTCGAGAATGAAGAAAATATCATCAGTTTCGGCGAAGGCTGGACTCCGCTTTTACAGGCTGAAAAATTAGCCGAAAATCTTTCATTAAAAATAAAGCTGTTTATCAAAGACGAAGGACAAAACCCGACACAGAGTTTTAAAGCCCGCGGAATGACCGCCGCCGTTTCGATGGCGAAAGAATTGGGCGCAGAAAAACTGGCAGTTCCTTCCGCCGGAAATGCGGCTGGCGCATTAGCGGCTTACGCGGCGCGTGCGGAAATGGAAGCGCATATTTTTATGCCTTCGGACACACCGCGAGCCAATATTGTCGAATGCGAACAGACGGGCGCGTTTGTTACTCTGATTGACGGTTTGATTACCGATTGCGGAAAGATCGTCGCGGAAAGAAAAGATGCGGAGGGTTGGTTCGACGTTTCGACCTTGAAAGAACCGTATCGCGTCGAAGGCAAAAAAACGATGGGCTACGAACTCGCCGAGCAATTCGATTGGAATTTGCCGGATGTGATTTTATACCCGACGGGCGGCGGAACGGGTTTGATCGGAATGTGGAAGGCGTTTGATGAAATGGAAGCGATGGGCTGGATCGATTCAAAGCGTCCGCGAATGGTTTCGGTGCAATCGGAAACCTGTGCGCCGATTGTTCGGGCATTTCACGCCGGACTTCGCTTTGCCGATGAATTTGAAAACGCCGAAACCGTTGCTTCCGGCTTGCGAGTTCCGAAGGCAATCGGCGATTTTTTGATAATCGATGCGCTGAATCAATCGAAAGGCACAGCCGTTGCGGTTTCCGATGAAGAACTGATTAAAGCGGTTAAGGAAATCGGCGCGGCGGAAGGCGTTTTTTGTGCGCCCGAAGGCGCGGCGTGTCTTCCGGCTTTGCGGAAAATGTTCGCGCAAAATTTGATCAATGAAAATGAAACGGTCGTGATTTTCAACACCGGCGCGGGCGTAAAATATTTAGAATGTTTTTAAAAAAGTTCCGCATCCAATGTCCGGTTAATAAATATTTAAATATTGCTTAAGTTTTTAATTATTCTGCCGAAAAGAGTTTAGGAAGAATTAAATTTTTTCTCTATCTTTATCATCCAAATCTCCCAAAAATTATGAACTTGCAAGCAAATTCCTTTTTTGCCGAAAGACCTCCCGCGAATACAAAAATTGATTTAGAAGCGATGATCAGGACGAAATTGCCGCCTTTGCCCGGCAGCGTCGTGCGGATTTTGCAGCTTCTTCAGGATGTCAATGTTACGACGCGCTCCTTGGCAAATGCCGTCGGCTATGATCCTTCGCTGGCGACACGGATTTTGCGTCTGGCAAATTCACCGATTTATTATTTGCAGAGAGAAGTTACGTCAATTCAGCAGGCGATTGATATTATCGGGTTGCGGTCGCTCTACGATATTCTGATGCTCGGCGTTGCCGCCAACACTTTTTCCAAAGAAATCCAACATTCGGTCATCGGGCGCATTGTCTGGGAACATTCGCTGACGGTCGCGCTTTTTGCCAGAGAACTCAGCCGGATTATGGGAATGCGCGGCGCGGAAGAGGTTTTTATCTGCGGACTTCTGCACGACATCGGCAAAATTATGCTGCTTCGCGCCGACAGCGAAAATTATGCCGATGTTCTGGACAAGAAAACCGAAACCGAACTGCTCAACTGGGAATCGGAAACCTTCGGCTACGATCATTCGCAGGTCGGCGCGATTGTCGCCCGCGGCTGGAAACTGCCGGACGAAGTTTGTCAGGTAATTCTCGATCATCATAAAGCGGCGCAATCGGATCAATCGGTGATCGTTTCGCATCTGATTAATATCGCCGATATCGTCGCCAATTATAACGGCTACGGCTTGCGCCTTGAAGACGGGGAAACTCTCGCAAATTCCGAATCGATGATGTTTTTAAATCTTAAACACGAACAACTCGAAAAAGCCTGGCAAAACATCGAAGACAGTTTGGACGAAGTTATCAACACATTTATTTAGAGACAATTTCAAAAATAATTTATTTGGTTAAGCAAGCGGTCTTTGACCGCGACTCCCTTAGAAATCAACGGTGAAACGCGGTCAAAGACCGCTTACTTAACTGTATGTTTCGTATTTTTGAGATAATTTCTAGTAAATTTCAAAAAAAGCCTAAAGTTTAAAAATTTTCTGCCGAAATGTAGAAAGGATAGGTTTTTAAAGATTCTTCCTTTTCCCGCGATTAATACAAAAAAATGCTGAACACAATAAATCAACAAACCACGACCGGAGAAACAAGCACGTCTCCCAAAAACAATATCGAGAAAATCTTAAAAGCGAATTTGCCGCCGCTGCCGGGAAGCGTTTTTCGCGTTCTGGAACTGCTGCGCGATATAAATGTTCCGACGCAGGCACTCGCTACGGCGGTCGGCTACGATCCTTTATTAGCCGCACGGCTTTTGCGTCTGGCTAATTCTTCGTATTATTCGCGGCAGAAAAATGTGACGACGATTCAAAAAGCGATTGACACAATCGGCACAAAAGCTCTCTATGACGCGGTGATGCTCGGCGTTGCCGCCAATACGTTTTCCAAGGAAATCGAAGGTTCACAGGTCGGTCGTGCGGTTTGGGAGCATTCCCTGGCGGTCGCCCTGCTTGCCAGAGAATTGACCGATATTCTGCAGATGCGCGGCGCGGAAAACGCCTTTATTTGCGGACTTCTGCACGACATCGGCAAATTTATTCTGCTGAAAGCCGATCCCGATCTTTTCAAAGAAATTTCGATGAAAGACGAAGAAGACGAAATGATCGAATCGGAAGAACAATTTTTCGGCGTAAATCACGCCGAAGTCGGCGCATTATTAATTAAACGCTGGAATCTGCCCGATGTCATCTCATCCATTATTTTACATCATCACGAGCCGGCAAAATCGAATCAGGCAATTTTTATGGCGCATATCATTAATGTCGCCGATACGATTGCCGAGGTTAACGGCTACGGCGTTTCGCAGAGAAATACCGAAAACGATCTGCTCGATGAAGATGTGACGATGCTTCAATCGGAATCAATTATTACCTTGCGTCTGTCACAAACTCAGATGTTCAATGCGTGGCAAAACGTCCATCCGAATTTGCAGGAAATCGTCAATTCGTTCAGAGGACACTAAAAAACATCTCCGAAATTTTTATAAAAAGCCGCTAAAGTATTTCAAAATGCGGACAAAAAGAAAAAGAAGCGGATTTTTTCTCAAATCGAACTATGAGCAAAGATGCCGAAGAAAAAAAAATATGATTCCACATACCAATCAATACGAACCGCAAACTCCGGTTTTGAAACCGAAGGTTGATATTGAAACGCTTTTAATTACGAAATTGCCGCCGTCGCCCGGAACTATTATGAGGATTACGACGCTTTTGCGTGATTACAATGCTTCAATGCGCGAGGTTACGCAGGCAATCAGTTATGAACCCGTTCTGGTCGTTCGAATCCTGCGGCTTGCCAATTCGCCCGTCTATGCGCTTGAAAGAAACGTTACTTCCATTCAGTCGGCAATCGCGGCGGTCGGCGCAAAAGCCGTTCACGACATCGTGATGATCGGCTTGGCTTCGACGACTTTTTCAAAAGAAATCAAAAATTCACCGATTGCCAAAAAGATTTGGGAACATTCGCTCGCCGTAGCGATGACGGCGCGCGAACTCAGCAAAATTCTCGGAATGCGCGGCACGGAAGAAGCCTTTACCTGCGGACTTCTGCACGACATCGGCAAGCTCATTCTTTTAAGTAATGATGTCGAAGGCTATAATTCGATTTTGGATTTTGCCGAAGAAAGCGAAATGCTGCGCGGCGAATATGATTTATACGGTTATAATCACGCCGAGGTCGGCTCGCTGATTGCGCGGCGTTGGAATCTGCCGGAAGAAGTTTATTATTCGATTCTGCATCACCACAACCCGTCGCAGTCGGAACAGGGAAGTCTGGTCACGCATCTGGTTGATATTGCCGATATAATGGCAAACATCAAAGGCTACGGCTTGCGCCCCGAAGAAGAATCGAAACTCGAAACTTCGGAATCCGTAATGAAACTCGGTTTTACGCCGTCGCATCTGGAAACCGCCTGGCAGAACTCCGAAAGCAATATCAATGAAGTAATAAAAACCTTTACTTAAATCGAATTTCAGAATTTTATTCACAAAAAAAATCCGGCAATTCCAGCTTGCCGGATTTTTTTGCGTTTAAGATTTTCACTCATCTTAGATTCTGTTTAAATTTTGCAATTTTGTCTGTTTTGTCGCTCGTCAAGCGACTTTTTCGTATATTTAAACAGACTCTTAAGATTTTCACACACTTACGCGATTTTTGAAATTTTAGCCCGCGTCGCGGGTGAAAGTGTGTAGCCCGTAGCGTGAGCTTCGGGAACAGTTACACAATAATCGTCAAAGCCCGTGTAAGCGGGCGACAGATAGAAGAATCTGCCGCTTTTTTCTGCGAAAGCCTTATTCCAAGTTGCTCAAAAAGAATGATAATCGTTAAGCAAACTGCTCTCAAGACCGCCGATCTCGATTTTATCAAACACCGGCGGTCAGAGACCGCCTGCTTAACGAATAAGTTTTTTTAATTTTATACACTTAACTGGTATAAGATCTTCTCAAATTTATATTAACAAATCCGGTATGCGGCTTAAAATTTCGTTTTAAGCTGCACTCAGAATTAGTAAATATTCTCTACTAAATTAATCTCTTGTTGTTTGATTCGATTCGCCTTTTTATCACGCTTTCGGATTAAATGTTCCTTCTTTAAATACGAGTTCATATCATCTTTGCTAAGCGGTTTGGCAAAATGGAAACCTTGTCCCAATTCACAGCCTAAATGTTGCAATTCGATTGTTTGCTCGGAGGTTTCGACACCTTCGGCAATCGTTCGCAAGTGCAGAGTGTCGCTCATTGTAATAATTGCCCGGGCGACGGCTGCACCTTCGCGGCTGTGGCTGATCTTATCTATGAATGATTTATCGATTTTAAGAATATCAATCGGAAATCGCTGCAAATAACTGAGCGAAGAATAACCCGTGCCGAAATCGTCAATCGCCAGTCTGACACCCAAATTTTTGAGTTCTTGAAGTTTTTTGATAGAAGCTTCGGTATTTTGAATTATCGTGCCTTCGGTAATTTCCAAAATCAGACTCTGCGGCGGCAAGCCTGTTTTGTCAAGTGTTGCCGCAATCATTTCAACCAGTGCGGGGTGTTGAAATTGGCGACTGGAAATATTGACTGTAATTGACAGCCGGGAGTCATAACCATATTGTGTCTGCCACAAATACGCTTGCCGGCAGGCTTCTTCCAAAACCCATGCACCGAGCGGCACAATTAGATTGGTTTTCTCGGCAATCGGAATAAACTCATTCGGAGCAATCAAACCGCGTTGCGGATGATTCCAGCGGACGAGTGCTTCCATTCCCATAATAGACTCGGACTGAAGATCGATAATCGGCTGGTAATGCAGCATAAATTCTTCATTTTCGATAGCGCGGCGCAGAGTTGTTTCGAGTTCGACACTCTTGATCAAAACCTCGTGCATCTCGTTTTCGAAAACGGCGTAACGATCTTTACCCAGATTTTTTGCCGTGTACATCGCCACATCGGCGTTGCGCAGCAATTCGTCCGGGCTTTCATTCCCCGTAATCGTAGCGGCGATTCCGATGCTTGTCGTAATAAAAGTTTTCTTTCCGTCAAGCAAGAACGGTTCGCGCATCACATCTTTAATTCTTTCAGCAATCAAAACAGCACCTTTCGTATGAGTCGTATCAACGATCAGAACCGCAAATTCGTCGCCGCCGAGCCGAGCCGCGGTGTCGCTCGATCGCAAACAAGCCTGAAGGCGTTCGGAAACCGAGATGAGCAGTTTATCTCCGGCGGCATGTCCTAAAGAATCATTAATGGTTTTGAAATTGTCCAGATCCAGAAACATCACCGCAATCGGGTTTTGATGGCGGGAAGCGCGCTCGAGCGCATGTTCGACGCGGTTGCTGAACAAAACACGGTTTGCCAGTTTAGTCAGAGGATCGTGCAGTGCCTGATGCGTTAATTGGTTTTCAAAGGATTTACGTTCTGTAATATCGCGGATAATCGCCGCCAGCCCGATCGGGTTGCCGTCGTTTCCATTCACGGCAAATGCGGTCAACGCAATTGCCACGCGTGAACCGTCTTTTTTAATAAATTCCTTTTCATACTCGGCTGGCTGATTAAACTCGATGATTTTTTTCACTCTCTCG
>CAYUGW010000155.1:6417-8340 GCA_964444245.1 uncultured Blastocatellaceae bacterium
ATGATAATTAACTGGCTCAAAACCGCCTCGAGCCGTTCAAAGGCGAATTTCAAAAGTATCCCGAAACCGGCGGCGATTGCCAGATACGGCAGCCAACTAAAAGACCCCGCCTTCTTTTCAAACAAAGTTTCGGTTTGATTTGCGCTCTGTTCGGTCTTCACGAATTGATAATGCCCGCTGACGAGTGCCGCCAACGATCCCAAACCGTATAAACTGTCAGCCATCGTTCCGCTCCGGTAAGTACCGTTAAGATTTTGATAGCCGAAAAGCAGATCGGCGAAAAAGATTAGAAATGTTCCGGTCAGCAAATAATTTAAGGCACCGCGGCTGACGGAGGACGTTTTTCTGAGCAGTGAAACCGCAATACCGAAAAAAAGCACGAGATCGCCGACCGGGTACGCAAGCGAAAGAGCCGTCAATAACTGATCTTCGCTTCCGGCTTGGGCAATCGGCTCAAGAATGAAATACCAGAGCAGCATTCCGCTGCCGATTGTAACTATTCCGGCATCCAGAGTGAGCCGGATGCGCTCTTGCCATGTTTCAAATTTAGGCGCAAGCAGCAGAAATCCCCATAACATAAACGGGTAATAGAGGAGATAAAAAGGATCCGCCCACGATGGAAACGGCTGCGTTTCGGTAATTATCTCGAAGTAAGCCCACAAAGCATTGCCGATTGTTCCGAACAAATTGGCAAAGGCAATCAGCATCCACGCGCAGCGCGTTCGGGTGCTTAGTTCCGAATGGAGCGAAGTTCTGAGAAGTATCAGAAAGGCTCCAAAATAAACAATAACCAGAAGAATATTATTGACGGCTTCAACATATTCGCCGCCGCCCCATTGAAAGTAAAGGTAAAGCAGATGCCCTAAAGTCAGTAAGGTGAAGAAAAACGTGAGTTTGCCGCCCCAATCGCGTGTCCAGTATCGAAACTGTTCAAACAACCGGCTGATAAAACCGTTTTTAGTTTCATTGTTGTTAACTTTCATATAAAACGCTAAGGGAGATTATAAAACAAAGTCCACAGTCTTTTTAGAAACTGTAGCCGTAGTAAATACCGAGAGAATTGTTTCCGCGCCCGCTGTTGCCGAAATAATAAGCCGTATAAAGGCTGCTTCTTTTTGAAAGTGTGATCCCTAATCCGGCGGCGGAATATCCGAAGCGGTTTTTGCCGCTGTTCCAATCGGCAACGAAATACAATTTTTGAGTTAAAGGCTGTTCATAGCCCAATAACAAACCGTTTCTGCTTCCGGTCAATTCTTTATTTCCGATCAGGGCATATCCTCCGGCGGTAAAACGCGGACCGTAGGAACCGCCCGTTTGTTTGCTGGCGGTCAGATAAACCGAGCCGATTGTTTCGCGGGCGGCGCGGCGCGATGCCGGAATATAAAGAATCACTCCGCTCGAAACGGCGGTTCCGGTTTTTTCGTCAGCGTAGATTTGCACCTTGGCGTTCGGCTGCAGTTCGACGGATTGAGAATTATCTCCGGCTTTCGTGTAAAAGGCGTTTATTCCTATTTCCAAACGTTTTCGCACACCGTAAAGGGAAGTGATACCGTAACTTCGGTAGCCTCCTCTTTCAAAATCGGTCAAATTGGAATCAAAATCCGCTTCGACATAGATTTCTCCGGTCGGCATCACATCGGTGGTCGGAACATTAAACAGACTCGATTGCGCCGCCGCGGTATAACTGCACAAAAATATGGCGAGTAAAATACCGAGAGTCTTGATAATAAATAAAATTTTGAGCGTGTTCATAGTTTGAATAGTTTTAGGATAATTTTTTTTACCCGGGGCGAGATAAAGAATTGAGTCCGGATACCGGTCTTTGAACGAGCCGTAATTTATATTTTGATAAGCGTGCGGCGCGGCGGCATTAATCATATGACCTGAAAATACTGTATCAAGCAAGTAACCGGAAACTGATTT
>CAYUGW010000156.1:0-8316 GCA_964444245.1 uncultured Blastocatellaceae bacterium
GTCGCCCCGTGATAAAAAGTCGAAGCGGCATAAAGCACGATCAGAGACAAACCGTAAAGAACACTGCTGGCGATATACCAAGCGTCGCCTTTAAATACGGCAAAAATCACCAGAAAAATAAAACCCGCCATACTCAAGACCAGACCGAAACCGTGCGTCAGTGTGTTGGCAAGTTCTTCGACCGTTAAGTTTTTAAGTTTGGCTCTGACCATTTTTATTAATTGTATGCTTGATCGGTCATTGGTCAAAATCTAATGGCGGTAATTTGGCGAAAGCCGTCATAACATTACGATAAAATTACATAAAGGCGAGTGTGTCGGAAATTGTTCGATAGAAGAGATGGTCAGGTAAAAAGACTTCTCATCAAACCGGTTTTGTTCTTTCCGGATTGATAAAAAAACAACCGAACGCCGGAATGTCGCACGCCCTGCAGTTTTTTTCTGCTTTTCTTTTATAGTCCGATTCGCCGTATCAAGACCTGAAAACGCGGCTCTGAACGCAGGCTGTCAAATTCTGGCGAGTATTTTATATTTATCATCCAGCGGTCGCGTCTTTCGTAAGCGATTTCCAACCAATCCAAAGCCTTTTCTTTATTGCCGAGCCAGATATAAATCAAAGCCCGCCACTGCGCCGGAAACGAATCCTTCCGGGCAGGGCTGTCAACTTGCTCGAGTCTTTTCAGCCACATCGCTTTAACGCTGTTTTCGGCAAGAGCCTTTTGCAATTGTTTCGCCTCTTCCGCTTCGCCGAAAAGCTCGACCGATTTAATATATGCTTCGGCAGCTTCCCGTTTCATCCCTTTCTGTCCGTAAGAAAAAGATAAAAAAACATAACTGAAGGCGTAGTCAGGCTCCATCTCGATCACTGTTTGCGCCTGCGTGATCGCCTTGTCAAACTGCCGCGTTACATAAAAGTAACCAGCCATTTCCGTGTGAAAAACCAGAGAGGTCGGGTCAATTTGCAAAGCTTTTTCATGCGCGGTTTTTGCCTCATCAAAGCGACCCATTGCGATCAGAAATTCTCCATACCACTGGTGCGCCGTAGGATAGTTCGGGTCGAGTTCCAGGGCGCGTTTGAATTCTTTTTCCGCACCGGCGAAATCCCAGTCATAAAAGGCAAGCGTATAGGCGAGCGAAGTGTGCGCTTCCGCCAGTTGGTCGTCAATTTCGAGTGCTTTTTCGGCGGCTTTTCTGGCTTTTGTAAAGCCTTCCTTCGGAGTCGTTGCCAAATATTCCGCCAGCAATTGATAGCAATCGGCAAGTCCCGTATAGGCGAGCGCGTAATTAGGATCTTTAGCTATCGCTTGTTCGTAATAGTCTATACTCTTTTTCAAACTTTCAACCGAGCTGCGTTTGTTCCAAAAATAACGCCCCATTATATAAAGCCGATAAGCTTCCGTGTTTTCCGTCGAATGCTTCGTCATTAATTCGCGCTCTTTGCCGCTCAACTCTAAAGTCAAGGCACTGACAACCTGTCCGGCAATCGAGTCCTGCAGAGCGAAAATATCGGTAAAATGTTTGTCAAATTTCTCCGCCCACAGCGATGAGCCGTCGTCTGCGCTGATAAGCTGCACGGTGACGCGCACGCGTTCGCCGCTGCGCTGAATACTTCCTTCCAACACGGCATCAACTTTCAACTCGCGCCCGACTTCGACCGCATCCGGCTTTTGTCCCGCATACTTTGATACCGCACTCGTCGGACGAACGATTATCTGTTTGACATTGGACAATCGCGTGATTAATGTATCCGTCATCCCGAACTCGAGCATTTCATCACGCTCGCCGTCGGTAATCTGTTGAAACGGCAAAACAGCGATTGTTTTGACTTCCTTTACCGGGTTTATCTGCCAATTCCGGGAAATCATAAAACCGATGATGAGTGCCGAAGCGATCAATCCGATAATCAGCAAAATTTGTCGCCCGGACAAACGTCTGTGCGGCAAAAGGGGCGGAGCAGAAATATCCGGTTCAAATATCGGTTCGATTTCGTCTTCAACCGCAGTTGTTTTTGAAGCATCACGAGTTGATTCGGGGTAGTCGAGCAGAAAGGTGGATGAGAGAATCTCATCTTCCGTTATCGGCTGCACAGGAGCGATAAAGCGATAGCCGCGTTTCGGAACGGTTTCGATAAATTTGTTTTCCGCCGATTCGCCTAATGCTTTTCGGAGACTCGAAATTGTCCGCGCAAGTGTGGCTTCTTCGACAAAAGCATCAGCCCACAATCGGTCGAGTAAATCGCTTTTTTCGATCAGATGTCCTTCGTTTTTGACCAGCACGACCAGCGCATCAAAAACCTTCGGCGGCAGCGCAACAGATTCGCCGTCGCGCAGTAACAAATGCTCTTCCGGTATCAGATGGAAGTTGCCAAACTTATAACTGTGCACTTCTAAATCGTCTAAAACCACTGCTTTAACGCCTTTCCGAAAAAAATCCGAAAAACTTCCGAATTTCATCCAGACTTTTTAACCGACCTTAATTTACGATGAACGCATCGTCGAAACTTCGACGAAGATTTATTGTCAGGTGATTTGGCATATTTTAACACAGGATGAGAAGTATTATGAAAAGAATTTTTGACAAGGTTGACGGATGCGCGGTTTATCTGCCGATTTTGTCAAACCGTCTTAAAATTCAAAAGCCCTGTGCCGAATCCGGTAATAGATAAGTTTGCTTTTTACGGTTTGAGAAAGAGTTCTCAGACTCGGGTCGAAAGAAATATATAGATGTTTATGGAGGTAAAATTATGATTCGAAAAATTTTGATATTGGGTTTTGTGGTACTGATGTTTGGCTCGTCCCTGCCGGTGTTATCTGCACGGGCGGAGGTTCGCAATGCAATCGGACACTCGGTAATGGCTGAGTCAGCTAAAGTTCAGTCGCGTCGCTTGGGACCATATCCAACACTGCGCCGCGCCAACGAGGTGGCAAACTATGCCCGCCGGCAAGGTTACAAGGCTAAGGTTATCTACGGCGGAAGTCTGATTTACGGCACACGGAAGTATTATGTTGATGTTTGGCGGTAACAATCAGCCTCACCACCATCGCTCTTAATTTATAGCGAATGCGAAGGTTTGAATGAATACGCCGGATTTTAAAACACAGGAGATTGTATGAAGCAGAATATTCGGACAAGTGCGGATTTATTGACCGATTCGGCGGCGAAAAAATTGCCGGACGGCACGTTAGTCAAAAATTTACGGCGGATTTTTCTTTCGCCGCGAGTCGCCGGAAGCGGTTTTATTTTCGTTATTCTCTTGCTCAATTGCTTGCTGACCGGAGGTTGTCGCCGGTTTGTTTTTATCGGCGAGGTTGTTGTTGATGACCATGTGTGGGTAGCGGCAGAGTTTGAGAACGTCCGGTTTGAGGCGCTCGATGCAAGTAGCAGCTTGCTTTCAATTCAATCCGGTCGGGCTTACTGGCTCAAACGAGGAGAGAGGATTACCGTCAAATCGGACACGTTCGAGTTTCACTGGGAACGGCAGGGCGAGATGTGCAGTTTTACCAACAACACCTCGGACGAAAACTGCAAGGTTTGCGATCTTTGCAATCCTCCGCCGTCATTTGATGGACCGCCGTGTTTCGGTTTAGGTGGTGAAAATGCGGGCGTTCCTTTTAATATTGTCGCGGATCCGGGTTTTATTCAAACCGACACTCCGAGGCAGATTCTTTCAATGGGGATAAACGAGATTCTCGGGGCGTGTAATCTGCCGCAAAACCCTGTTCCGATTTTTGAACCGGAGGCGAGCGGTCTTTACCGGGCAGTTCCCGCCAGATCGGAATATTTAATCCGCGGCGAAACCAACGGTGAGATAAAACTTCACATTGTCGAACCGGGTGAGAGCCTCGCGCAAAAAACGGCGTATCAACTAACCCGGCAAACGGTGGACGGCACGAATTACTGGACCTGGACGATTGAGGGAAATCCGCTTTGGCTGGAGAATTTCAGCCCGAATTTGCGTGTTACCGACGTTCGCATTTTGAGGGGCAGATGTGCCGACGGCTCGGCGCAGGGCAAACAATGCGCCATCCCGGACGAAAGCGTGGCGGTGAAACCTTCGCGCCTGCTTTTCCTGCCGAATTTTCAAGGCACGGTTTCCGGGTATCCCGGAGAAGCTCAACACCGTTGTTACAATCATCCGAACGCAAACGGCGACGCTTTCATAAATTTGACTTTTTGCCGCGAAAGAAATGACACGCCCGCGGGCGGGGAAAGAGAGAAATTTGTCGTGCCGACCTACGAAATTTTCCCATCCACACCATTTGAAAAACTAACCTGGTTTATCGAATTCAACACAAATGAAGGCGCGGATGCCGATCTGACGACTCCGGCTAACGATCCGATGCCGACGGATGCCGAACTGATTATCGAGTTCACTATTCAAGCCAATTAATTGCGGAGAAAATTTATGAAATCACTTGAGTTAAAAAGAATTTGCGTATCGGTTACATTGCTTTTTTTATCGTTTGTGCTGGCGGGCTGCGATGATAATTTTTATCTTTCCGAAAAGGAGGTTGCCGCTTACGGCAGCATCTTTGTTTCGCAATCCGCGCTGAATTTGCATTTTGACAATCTGCAGGGGCGGACAATTAACCTGACTTTTGACAACTCGACCGGAACGCCGCGCCTGCAAAGCACGAATCTGCTTACGGAAATGCGCCGCACTGAACTTGCAAATCTGGAAACCGGGCAGGCAGCGGTTTTGCTCGACCGTCTGCGTTCGGAACTCGAAACGCAAATCGGCAAATGGGTTGAAGGGAAACTGCTGCTTTATACGAGCGGCAATGCCAATGACCGCGTGCGGTTGACCGAACTCGATACCGTCAGCGTCGTATTTATCAGCAACCCGACTTTTACATATCATCCCGAACGCCAGACCATCGCCTTTGACGTGCGTCTTCAACTCGTCATTAACGGCACGATTGAAGTCAACGCGGTCAATTGGCTGATTAATATTTTCACCAGCATCAACGGCACATATCCGCTTGAAGTGACGATTCCCGATATGCGTTTGCAGGGCGAGGCGAGCATTTATTCACCGCTTGCCAATGCCGGACGGATTCGCTTTCAAATGATTCCGCAAATTCTCGTGCCGATCCAGGTATCGGAAAACGGCACATCCGTTCCGAACCGGGTAAAGCAAGGCGTGGCACAGGTTTTAACGCGTAATTTGTCCGTGCGTGTGGATGAGCTTTTCGAGCAGGAATACGATCATTTTGCACTGCCGCAGATCAGATTAACTTCGCAGAATCCGAGTCGTTTGGAGGTTTCTTATCGCTCGAAAGCCGATTGGCTCGGACCCGATGCCGCCCGCCCGCAGCTTCATCTTGTAACGCGGGCTTCGGACGGCAATCTCTATCATGCCCGCAAAAGCAACGGCGGCTGGAGCAAATATACCGCCGTTTCATTTCCGAATCCCGGTCCGACACCGTATCCGCGAATTGACAACGATCCGATTTTGGTTCATTCCGGCAACAACCAGCTCGAACTGGCAGCGACCAATCAGAGCGGCGATTTGGTTTATGCCCATTACCGGGACGAAGAATGGGGCAGCACGCGCTTGATCCGCCCGAACGCAGCTTATAATCCGGCAATCAGTTATCGCGGCAAACCGGCAGTTGCGGCTTCCGCGCCCGGACAAACCGAAGTCGTCGTCGCCGGAAGCGACGGTCAATTGTGGCATCACCGGCGCATAAACGGAATTTGGCTCAATCCGTTTCGCGTTCCGCTCAATCCGTCTGCAATACTCAGTTCGCCGTATCGAGACCCGACGGCGGTTCACATCGGCAACAAAATCGTGTTCATCTTTGCCGACGGGCAAAATCGTCTGTGGGCGATTGCCTTCGATTTGGAAACGAGCCTCTGGGGACAGCCGACACCGTTTCGGACATCTTCCGGCGCACAAGTTTCAATCCTTTACGCTCCGGCGGCGGTTGCCAGCGGTGAAAATCGTGTTGACGTCGTTTATGTTAAATCCGGCGGCGCGGTTTTTCATCGTATCCTTGAAATAGGCGCAACTAATTTTGTTCCTAATGTTGCAAATACCGGTATTTCTTTTAGAAACAATGAAACCAAAGTTGGCGGTCTAACGGCAAATGCCGCGCCCGTTTTGACTTGCTCGACTTATCTCCAGCCGGAGCTTTTTGTCCGCAGTACCGACAATCGCCTCCGCCATAATCATTTTGTTTATGCCCTTGCGCCATTCACGGTTGACGGGCAAACAGTTAATCCGGGTTGGCAAAGCTGGACAGTGCTGACCGAAAACTTTTTCGCCGCCACGCCGAAAACCGACGGACGCGTGGCGGAATTTTCCGCCGCCGGAACGCGGACGGGGAAAACCGCGATTGCCGCGCATGCTTTTGATTATACGAAGCAATACATCTTTCATAACGAATATGAAAGCGGTCGTTACGGACGCGCCGCCACGCCTTGGAAAACGGTTCACTGGCGCGGTTGGGAAGTAGCGGGGTTTCAGCCGCCTCTGGGTCGTCCCGCGCTCGTAGCCGTTGACCGGAATTTTCAAATGGCGCACATCGGCAACCGCTCGGGGTTCGGCTCGACCGTTCACGTCGAACGTCTTGCGGAAACCAACGCGACTCATTTACTCGGTTCGACAATGCCCACTCAAATGATAAGTCCGATAGTTGACCCGATTGTGCTTTCGACCGGACCCGGAATGTTCGACACGATTGCGCTCGACAAATATGGAAGACCCGAACACTCACGCCATTACAGCACCGGTTCGAGTTTTCCGGTAACGCTGACCGTTCCGGCAGGCGTAAAGCTGACCGCAATGTCGGCGGCAAGCTACGGCAACGGTTTTGTCGAACTTGCCGCACGCGGCAGCGACAACCGCGTTTATCACTGGCGTTATCGCGGCGGCGTGTGGAGTCAGCCCGTTGCCATCGCCAATCAAATCATCTCCGCGCCGATTCTGATGCACACTGGCGCGGGACACCTCGAACTTCTCGCGGTTGATTTTGATTATCACCTGTTTCGCTGGCGTTTTGTTAATAACGCGTGGCAGCCGCGTCTGAGCATCGCTCACGATTTTCGCATCAATAATGCGCTGTTCGGTTCGTCATCGGCTTCAAGCTGGGGCGACGGCACGGTTGATCTGGCAGTCGTCGGACTCGATACGCGCAATCTTTATCACCGGCGGATCGGACCCGGCGACGAGATTTGCACGCAGCCTTTCGGTTGCCCCGCGCCGCGTGTCTTCAGCAATCTGGGCGGAAGTATTATGGAAGATCCGGTACTGACGGCGTTTAGCCCGACGAGTCTGAATGTGCTGACAATGCAGGGCTTAAAATGGCACAGCAATTGGGCGAGCAAGCATTACAATCAATGGTTTCCCGTGCCGCCGCCGCCCGATCCGAGACTGTATTGGAGCGGTTTTGAATACATCGGCGGCGATGAAATGGTTGTCGGCGGCGCGGCGCACACCGGACGCAAAAATTTTGCGGCGGTTGCCATCCGCGACGGGCAGTTTTACATCAACCGCAACTCGGACGGAAGCTGGACGGGTTTTCAGCCGGTAATCGGACAACAACCGGATCAGATTCTTCGCCTCCCGATATTTCTACCGGCGATAACGGCGCACGGCGATTAGCAATTTCAGTATGAAAGAAAAAACCGCACAAATTATATAACTGAGCGAAGCGGAAGATTTGCTTGAAGATTTTTCCGTTCTATTCGACAAAAACCCGACTTACCGACTGAATACGAATAGGCGAATTTACTTGATTGACTGCCAAAGCCTCTCGCCGGTTTCGGTTGCTTCGAGGCGGCGCGTTTCCGTAATTCTGACAAGACCGCTTTCGCATAAACCGGTAATCGCCAGTTTGACCGCTTCTTCGTCCGGTTCGGCATCCGCGCCGAGCCGCCG
Organism: uncultured Blastocatellaceae bacterium; assembly: GCA_964444245.1. Taxonomy (GTDB): domain Bacteria; phylum Acidobacteriota; class Blastocatellia; order Pyrinomonadales; family Pyrinomonadaceae; genus JAHCHG01. The sequence goes on from CAYUGW010000156.1 coordinate 7,885, forward strand.
GTCAATAATCCAGCCCGCCAGCCCGACGCGCGTTTCACTTCCGATTGATACCGCCAGCGAGTCGGGACTGTAGCGGGTCGGCAGTTCCGTAATAATACCGAGCAAGGCTATCGCTTCCTCCGATAAACCGGATTTTAGAGAAACATCTTCATTGATTGCCGTCGCACGAGCATCCGAAGTTTCAACCGGCGGCGGCAGATTACCGAGAGGAAGCAGATTTTGGATTGAATCGGCGGGCGTTTTTAATTGATACCTGCCGCTCAATCCGCGCTTTATCTGGTTTTCGTATAAAAGCAGTGCCGCAAACGGATCGAGCGCGGCATAATTTAATTGGCGCAGATCGAGCGGGCGACGACTCCAATCGCTCGTTTGCGGCGATTTGTCGAGCCGGAGTTTGAGATGAATTTCCGCCTGCGCCTTGAGCGAATATTT
>CAYUGW010000157.1:0-8283 GCA_964444245.1 uncultured Blastocatellaceae bacterium
CCGGCAAACCCGAATTTCTTGCCCGCTTCGAGCATCCGGTCTTTGACGCGTTCGACGAGAACGAGCATTTCTTCCAAATCTTCGTAAGTTTCCGTCGGCAGACCGACCATCAGATAAAGTTTGACGGTCAGCATTCCGCGATCAAAAACAGCGCCGCAGATGTCAACGATCTCGTCATTCGTCAGATTTTTATTGATAACACGCCGCAATCTGTCCGAACCGGTTTCGGGCGCGACGGCGATTTGCTGATCTTTCGATTCAACCAATGCGTCAAGCAATTCGTCGGAAATTTGGTCGAGTCTCAGTGACGAAACCGAGATGCGATATTCCATTTTGCGAAGCTCGCTCAAAATCTCGGAAATTTCCGGATGATCGCAGACGGCGGTCGAAACCAGACCGATTTTGTTCGTTTTCCCGCGCCATTCTTTAGCCTTTGCCAGAATATCTTTTGCCGGAACGACGCGCGGCGGATAATAATTATAACCTGCCCAGCAAAAACGGCAGCCTTGCGAACAGCCGCGCGAGATTTCGACTAAAAGGCGTTCGCCCATTTCCGCGTTCGGCGACCAAATTGAGGTCGAAGGACAGAAAATATCCTGATTAATCAGAAAATCCGCCAGTTCGGTTTCGCCGCGTTTGAGAGCGCGTCTCAAGGTTCCTTCCTTCGGATTTATTGCCGAGAGCGTGCGCCCGACCTTTTTCGGAACGCCCTCTTCCTTCGGCACGTAATCGAAAACCGTTCCGTCTTCGTTGTAAATCACTTCATAAAGCGACGGAATATAAAATCCGCGCCCGATTCGTGCCAGAGCGAGCAGAATTTCGTCTTTTGTTTCGTTTTCAAAAATCGCGTCAACCAATTGAAACGCCAGAACTTCGCCTTCGCCGACGGCGATGATGTCAGTAAAATCGGCAATCGGTTCGGGATTAAGGAACGAAGCCGCGCCGCCCATCACGATCAGCGGATGAAAATGATTTCTGTCTTTTGCCCAAACGGGAATCTGCGACATTTGCAGCATTCGCGCCATATTCAGATAATCGGTTTCAAACGAGATCGAAAAGGCGACAATATCGAAATTTTTAACCGGAGTTTGAGTTTCCAAAGATAAGAGCGGTGTGCGCGATTTTTCATAGTCGCGCATCTCGTCCGCGTCGGGCAGAAAAACTCTCTCGCAGGAAACGTCCGGGATTTTATTAAAAAGTTCATACATCGTGTGAAGTCCGAGATTCGCCATTCCGATGCTGTGAGTGTTCGGATAGCAGAGCGCAATGCGAAGCGGTGCGCCGTGCGTGACGGAAAAACCTTCTTCCGCGAAAAGTTTCTTTTTGTAGCTTTCGATTATTTTCTTACTCATTATAAATATTGCCGACGTTTGAACGGCAAACTCCCAATTTTATCTTATTTGTCCGATAAATAAAAGGTTTGGAAGAATTTAGTTTTCATAAACGCGTTTGACGTTGCAAATAATATCAAAAAATTACGGAGAAACTTTGCAAAAAACTTTTTTGTCCTACTTCTAACAAAATAACCGCAATTTAAAATGCTTGATTTAAATTGATTGTGTCTGATATATTTTTGGCATTCTAAAAAACAAGCCCGGGCAGTTTATTTCGCTATTTTTTATGAGCCTTTTCCGAAAAGCTCCCACAAAAATTGTCACCTTTTTAAAAAACACGACTTGTGAAGTTTATTCAACACAACGATTTAACAGGAGAAAATCAATGAACAAAATATCCATCAAAATTACAATGCTGTTATTTGTTTTCGCGCTAATGATGCCGACGCTGGCATTAGGTCAGGAAAGCGAAAAACAGCGAAAAGAAAGGGAAAAACGCGAACAAAGAGAAGAGAAACGAAATACGAAAGATGAAAAGCGGACTGAAAAACAGGTTCGTAAATACGAGGAAGCCCGCGAAAAAGCCTCGAAAAGATACGGTGAAAACATTGAGTTCAAGGAAGATGTCGAACTGGAATACAAACGTCTGCGGCGCGAACACGCCAAATATGCGTTTGAAGTAAACACGATGGATTCCAACGACGAAGTTTTAACTCATACGGGCGATAAAATCCAAAAAGGCGATACGCTTTACGACAATCTTTTGGCTCAGGATTATGTCAACCGCGTCGGTCAATCGCTTGTTCCGGCAAATTCGGATAAACGCTACGGTTTTAAGATTTTGCTCGATCCGATGCCGAGTGCGCGTTCGCTTTCGACCGGAACGGTTTATATTTCAACCGGCTTGCTCTCGCTGATTGATAATGAGGCGCAGCTTGCCTACGCGCTTTCACACGAAATCGCCCACATTGAAAAAGATCATTGGAAGGAAGATGTGATGGTCGCGCAATATATCCAGGAAGAAGTCAAAGATCAGGAACGAAAAGCCGGAATCGTCGGCGCAATCGGCGGCGGGCTTTTAGGTGCATTCGGCGGTAAAAGTGCCGCCAATGCCTTGACCGGAGCAGTCGTCGGCGCAGCTCTGTCGCAATATCTCGTCAAACTTGTTGACCGAAAAACCTTTATGTGGGCTTTGGCGCAGGAAGACGAAGCTGACAAACTGGCAATGGAATATATGCTCAACCGCAATTACGACGTGCGCGAAGTCCAGACATTTTATGCAACCATAAAAGAGGCGACCGATGAAGATCCGCGCATCGCGCTTGAAGAATTTGCCGATTCTCAAAGAGCTTCTGAAAGAATGAAAATGGTTTCTTCGCTGGTTGCCGCCACGCCTTCGGATCGCTTAAGCCGAACCTTAGTCGGCGCAAGCAATATGCGCGGAAATTATTACGGCAAGGATAAAACCGGAAAATCGCTCGGAATTGACCGCAATTCGGCGGTTGTCATCAAAGCCGTTACCAGAAACGAAGCGGCGATGAGCGATGACATTAAATTGAAATTGCAAAACGGCGAGATTATGGCTGGCGACGGCGAATTTGAAAATATTATGGCAACGCTCAAACGCGACAACGGCGTGATCGCCTTTTATTACGATATGTATAAACTTGCCGAGCGAAATCTGAGCGAATCAATCTCGATTCGTTCGGACGACCCGCTCGGCTATTTTTATTACGGCAAGGTCTTGAAACTGACCGCCCGTAAACCCGGCGAAAAGGAAAAAGCCCTGCAATTGTTTGCCAAAGCGATTTCGCTCGATAAACGCGGCGCGGTTCCGCAATCGAGGCTTTATGTCGGGCTGACCAAGATGAGCGGACGCACGACCAATAATATCAAGGAAATCATCAGCGATTTGAAACAATATGTCGTGCTGTATCAACGCCTTAACGGCGGCGCGGTGCCGCCGAATATGGATATGATCTACGATTATATGCAGCAGGCGGGCGAAACGGATTGGAGCGCAGTTCCGGTCGGCAATGTCAAAACCGTAGCGAGTTCGACGACCGAACAAGCCGTTCCGACAACCGCCGCGTCGGTTCAGCAAAAACCGACGCAAACGACAACTCCGCCGGTCAAAAAACCGGTTCGCCGTCCATAGAAAAACGGTTTAGAGTAACGCCTAATAGTCTTTGAAAAATAAAGCCGTAAAAAGTTTAAAAGCGTTTTTGCCGGGAGCGCAGACATCCTTGTCTGCTGAGTGCGAAGCACGAAAACAATTTCAGAGTCATTCAAGGTATTTGTTATCGAACGCTTTCACGCCGCTTTTCAAGCGACGTGGCAGGCAAGGATGCCCGCGCTCCCAGCGAAAAAGTTGATTTTTTCTACGGTATTTATTTTTTAAAGAACATTAGGCGGGATTTGTCGTAAAATTTTCACGCTTAAAAAGCGTTACTCTAAACCGTTTTTACCCGATAAACTAAAAATTTATGAAACTCGAATTTCCGAAAATCTTACTTACGATAATTACATTTTTATTATTTTCAAATTTAATTTTTGCCCAGACCTCGCGCGAGCCGTTTGTTTTTGAATTGCCCGAAACTTCCGCGACGCGCTATACCGCGCCCGTGATTCGGCTTCCGGCGAAAAGTATTCCGCAAATGCGATTTCGCATCCTTGAACCTTTCGAGCGCGATATAAAATACGGCGATATTATTGTCACGCTCAACGGCGAAGGAGTTAATCGCGGCTGTGATAAAGCGCGCGATTTGCAAGGCAAAGTCATCACTTGCTATAACAGCAAAGAGCGAATCAGCGGTTTTGAAATGCAGCCGGGCAAAAACATCGTCGAGATAAAAGCGACCGACCGCGCAAAACGCGAGTTTTATGCTTCTTACGTCGTGATTCTGGGCGATAGAAATGCTGCCGTCGAAAAAAATGATTGGACGAACGGCAAGCCTGAAAGATTTAGCGGGAAAAAATATGCGGTCATTGTCGGTGTTTCGGAATATCAATTTACCGATGCCGGTTTAAAAAGTCTGCAATATGCGGATGATGACGCAAAAGCCATCGCCGATTTTCTGAAAACTCCGGCAGGCGGCGCGTTTTCAAGCAACGACATTAAACTTTTGATTAATAAAGACGCAACGCTCGGCGCACTGCGTTCGGCTCTGAGCGACATCGGAAAACGCGCCCGCGCCGGCGATCTGGTCTTTATTTTCATTGCCGGACACGGTGCGCCCGATCCGCTCGCGTCGCAAAATTTATACTTTTTGCTTCACGATTCAAAGGTTGTTGATATGCCGCGCACGGCGTTTCCGATGAATGAATTAAAGCTCTTTCTCGACACGCAATTAAAAGCCGAACGAGTCGTGACGATGATCGATACTTGCCACAGTGCGGGCGTAAATCAAAAAACGAAGTCAATCGTGTCCGGCAGAGATCTTGTGCAGGAAGGCGACGAAAATAATATTTCCAATTTTTATCTGACAAATCAGCTTTTCAAAGAAACCGGACGCGCCATCCTGACTTCTTCGGATGTCAACGAAGTTTCGCAGGAATCTGCAAAATGGGGAAATCACGGAGTTTTTACGTGGGCATTGCTCGAAGGCTTAAAAGGAAAAGCCGATTTAAATAAAGACGGTTTTATAACAACGGGCGAGATTTTCCAGTTCACCCGCGCCGCCGTGCAAAAGGAAACCGCCTTTAAACAAAATCCGCGAGCCTTGCCCGGAATAAACACCAATTTAACGCTGGCTTTTGCGGCAAAATAAAAAGGCGAATCTTGGAGAAACGCCTCAGCTGGGAGCGCACGCATCCCTGCGTGCCACGTCGCGCTTCGCGGCGTGAAAAGCGTTTGCTGACAAAAAAGTTGAAATAGTCATAAAATTTATTCGCGCTATCGCGCTCAGCACGCAGGGATGCGTGCGCTCCCAGCTAAATGGCAATTGCACATAATTATGTATGTTAAATGAAAAATCAAAACCGAGAGGTTGGTATAGTCGGGGATATTTGCCGCATTTTGACGATGGCGAAAAATTACAGTTTTTGACCTTTCGTTTGAATGATTCTTTGCCGACGGAGGTTCTTGAAAAATGGAAACTGGAACTGGAGCAAAGCCCGGAAATTGAAAGAGAAATCACTCTGCGCGAGCGAATCGAGAAATATCTCGATTGCGGGTACGGCAAATGTTATTTGAAAAAACCTGAAATTGCCGAAATCGTGCAGAATGCTTTGCTTTATCATAATAACGCGAAGTATAAACTTATTTCCTGGGTAATTATGCCGAATCACGTTCACGTGCTTTTGAAGCCGTTTGAAAAACTCGGAGCAATCGAACATTCGATAAAATCCTATACTGCCAACAAAATTAATAAACTGTTAAAGCGAAGCGGAAGTTTATGGCAAACGGAAGTTTTTGACCGATATATTCGGGATTTTACGCATTTTGAAAAAACGATTGCTTATATTGAAAATAATCCGGTAAAAGCACGTTTATGTGAAAAAGCCGGCGATTGGAAATTTGGAAGTGCATATTTTTTTAAGGATGGTTAATTTTAATAAAAAGCGTTTTAGCTGGGAGCGCACGCATCCCTGCGTGCTGAGCGCGATAGCGCGAAAATTGCGATTGCAATCAAGGTACGCGAGTCTCAGCAAAATTCGTTTGCTCGCGCAAACGGCACGCAGGGATGCGTGCGCTCCCAGCTATCAGGCTTAGATAAAAAATTATGAAAAACAATAAACTTATTCTATTTCTTTGTCTTTTGATGTTTAGCCTAAATATTTCAGCGCAGGATGATGAACCCGCGTCGCGTTCGATCACTTCGCTCGATTTCAAGGCAAAACGGGCGAAAGGTGCGAGCGGACAAGCTTCGATGTCAGTAAAACCGCCCGTTCGTCGCGCCAAGAGAAGGAAAAATGTCGCGGTCGTAACCAATCCAAAACGCCGGTATAATCTGGTAAAAAGCGTTAACGCAAAGGCAAAGGCGGCGAAACAAACTGCTAAAACCGTTCTGAAAACGGAAGAACTCGGCGTAACCTTCTGGCGGCTGCGACCGATTATTAGCGACGAAGATGATGACGCACCGACGTTCAGCGTTATTTTAGGCGATAAAAGAGAAAACTGGACGGCGGAAAGAGTTAATTCGACGACCGTATTCAAACCCGGCGACCGCGTCCGTTTTACCATCGAATCTTCGCGCACGGGCTTTTTATATATCGTCAACCGCGAATTTTACGCGGACGGTTCGACCGGCGACGCGTCGCTTATTTTTCCGACCTTGCGAACTCGCGGCGGCGATAACCGCGTCGTGGCGGGAAGCCTTATCGAAATTCCTGCGGCTTCCGATTCCGTTGCGTATTTTACGATCAAACCGCGCCGCACCGATTACGCCGGCGAAGAGCTTGCCGTAATCATCTCGCCCGTCGAAATTCCGGGCATCGAATTAGGCTTGCGGGCGCAAAAGATTACGCGCGAAAAGGTGGAAAAATGGCTCGCAGATTGGGGCGGAAAAGTTGATATTTACGATGCCGCCGACGGAATCGGAATCGCTTACACACGGGAAGAATCCGAAGCCGCGAATAGTAATACGAGAGCTTTGACGCAGGAAGAACCGCTTCCGCAGACGATTTATAAAATAAAGGTCAGAGCCGATATGCCATTTATCGTACCTTTTCAAATGCAGGCTGTGCCGAAATGAAAAAATAAAAATGTAATATTTGGATGGCATCCGAAATATGATTAAAACACTTTAGCGATAAGAAATTCTTGACACTTAGCCCCTAATAAGTAGAAAATGACGACAAAATAATTTTAGAGGTGAATTTGAATGTCCACAATCGCTCTTAAAAAACAAATCATTACAATCTTGACATTTTTCTCTGTTTTTCTGACAGCTTTGCCGAATGCGAAGGCGCAAACACGCGAACTCGTGCAGGAAGAAGGGAGCGAAAAACGTCTTGCCCTGATTATCGGAAACGGGAAATATGTAAAGGCTTCACCGCTTGCTAATCCGGTTAATGATGCCAATGATATGGCGGCGGCTTTGGGCAAACTCGGCTTTGAAGTAATCAGAGGCACGGACACAAATCTGGTGCAGATGCGGCGGCTGATCCGCGAGTTCGGCGAGAAGCTCGAACGGCAGAAAGGCATCGGTTTGTTTTATTTTGCCGGACACGGCGTAGAAGTGCGTGGACGGAATTATCTGATTCCCGTAGATGCCGATATATCCCGCGAGGTCGAAACCGAAGATTATGCGATTGAAGTTAATTCGATCTTGCGCCAGATGGATGCCGCCAACAACGGGTTTAATATTGTAATTTTGGATGCCTGCCGCAACAATCCGTTTGCACGCGGCTGGAACAGAAGCGGCGATACGGGCGGTCTTGCTAATGTCAATGCGCCGACCGGAACTTATATCGCGTATGCCGCCGCGCCCGGAACGACGGCTTCGGACGGCAAAGGCACGCGCAACGGGCTTTTTACCGGCGCATTGCTTAAAAATCTGAAACGCCCGAATTTGAAATTGGAAGAGGTCTTTAAATCAACCCGCGAAGAAGTAATGACGCTGACGGGCAATAAACAAGTGCCGTGGGACTCTTCATCAATCAAGGGCGATTTTTATTTTAATTTGACCGTTAAAAATACGCCGACGCAAGCCAAAACCGTGCCGGAATCGGTGATTGTTGACAGAAGTAAGGCGGCGCAGGAAAACGGGGCTTGGGATCTGGTGAAAAACAGTAGAAATGAGATGGATTTCAGGTTTTTCCTTGAAGAATTTCCCGATGGCATAAATTCCGAAACTGCAAAAAACAGGCTCGAAGATTTGATTTGGGAATCGGTCAGAACGTCAACCGACAAATCAAAGGTTCAGGATTTTCTGAATGAATTTCCGGGCGGCGCAAATGCTTCGGCGGCGCGGATCAAACTTCGCCAACTCGAAACGGCAAGCAC
>CAYUGW010000158.1:0-2356 GCA_964444245.1 uncultured Blastocatellaceae bacterium
TAATTAAAATCTCAAAAATCTCTCTGTCCCGGCGTTATGCTTTTTTTCGTTTCTTTTGAATCACTGCAAAATACTTTGGGAAGCAAACCGCACGGTTTGATAAAAGCAACCGCTGCATTAACTCCGACCACGCCGAGGAAAACCGCCAGACCGAGACACGCATAAAGCGCGTATTTCTGCGCTTTTTCGCCGATAATAATGCCCCAATCAACCGCAAACAGCCAGAATCCGTAAGCCAGATGCCAGGCGGTCGCTAAAATTCCGAGAATGTAAATTGTTAAAATAATAGGATTGCTGAATTCGGCGGAAACGATGGCAAACGCCTCACCGGCATTTTCGGCAACCGATTTACCGTAGGATGCAACTCCCGGAATCAAACCGAAACGCAGATTCAGGATATGAAATAAGATAAAGAAAAACAGGAAAACTCCGGTTACGCGCTGGAAAATATAAAACCAATTGCGTCCGTAGCCGTAATTCAGAGCATTCGGACGCGCCTCGGCAGAGATGAAAATTCCATACACCGAATGAAAAAGAAGCGGCAGAAAAATTCCGAAAATCTCGACAAACAAAAGATACGGAATTTTATGAATGTCGGCGACCGCTTCGTTAAAGGCTGCGCCGCCGTTTATTGCTTTTGAATTCGTGAACATATGTACGAAAAAAAATGCACCGAGCGGCACGATGCCGGTTATCTGATGTAATTTTCTCGCAAGAAAACTTTTACTTATTTTCATAGCTAAATAAATTTACCTTCTTCTTTTCTATGGGCAAGATTCTGCAGAAAAACAATTATATTTGGCAATAACTCCGAAACGCAAACCTTTAACTACTAAATAATAATCGCTTAGCTTTTTCAACATTCGTTTATCATAAACATTTTTTTGAATAAGATAAAATGAAATATCTTGCAGATATTTTGTAGAAATACTTATAACTGATATTACGTTTAAGCCGGGAGCGCAGGCATCCCTGCCTGCATGAGCGCGTGAGCGCGAAAAAGCCTTTGATTGCAATAATCTCGATTTTGTCTAAACGCTTTTTCGTCCTATCGGACTCATAGCAGGCAGGGATGCCTGCGCTCCCGGCTTAATTTTAAAGATAAAAATCCGCCGGATAAATTTTTATCCGGCGGAATCAAGGGAAAAAACATGAAATCTGTCTTAATTATCTCAAGTTATTATTTTTGAAATTGCGGCACTTTTCATACGGTTGCCCGCTTTTTGTGCAGAATTTCTTTTATCGACAAGTTTCGGTTACGGTCTGTTGACCGTTCCCGGGTTTGTCGGTTGAACATTCGGATTAACCGGATATTGCTGATTCGGAACAACCTGAACAGGAACAACCGGAGTCGAATTCGACGGCGGATTGCCGAGCGGAACAGGCTGTATGATTGTCGTCGTGCGAGTTCCGTCGCTGATTTTTCCGTTTATCGGTTTTCCGTTGTAATCCGGTCGGTAAATACGCGGCGTGATAAAGAATAATAATTCATTCGTGCTGCGCGTTACGCTCTTGCGTTTGAATAAATATCCGAGAAGCGGAATTCTGGAAAGTCCCGGCGTGCGATTTTGCTGTTCTTCTTCGGCATCGAGCAAGACACCGCCGACAACCGTCGTTCCGCCGTCCGGAACCATTACCTGTGTCTGCATACTCTGCGTGCTGATCGCCGGAGCATTTCCAGCACCGCCTGCCGGAGCGACATTACTGTTTTCGGCAACGACATTCAAAAGAATTGTTCCGACATCCGTGATCTGCGGAGTTACGGCAAGACGCAGAGGAACTTCGATATATTCGGTTGTTAAGACCAGACTATCTTCCGTTCCGCCGCTTCCGGGTTGAACGGTCGTGATCGGAATCTGCAAACCGCTCTTGATTTCAGCCGGACGATTGTTCAGCGTTGTAACACGCGGCGTAGCAATAGTTTTGGCTTGACCTTTCTGTTCACCGAGATTGATAAATGCGCTGATTCGAGCGGTCCCGATAAGTCCCGTAGTTAGTGTAATAAAAGTGTTCGGACTGTTTCCGAGTAACGGATCGGTAACAACGGTACCGCCGGCTCCTCTTCCGCCGGTCAAACTGGCACTAAGCTGAACGCCTAAATCACGACTGAACGAGCGTGTTGCCACAACAACGCGGGCTTCGATTTCGACCTGCGGTTCGGGTTGATCGAGAAGCAGAACCAATTGACGAATGGCATCGATGTTTTCACGAACATCGGTAATAATCAAAGTATTACTGCGTCCGTCAACTTCGACCGATCCGCGTCTCGAGACGCGGCGTTGGACGATGCCTAAAACTCCCTGATCTGCACCTGCGCCGCCTGCGCCGCCGGTCTGACCGCCGCCGCCGCTGAGAC
>CAYUGW010000158.1:2366-8271 GCA_964444245.1 uncultured Blastocatellaceae bacterium
CCTGCGCTGCGCTCTCAGCGGCAAGGACGAGCGCCATGCCGCCGCCGCTAAAACCGCCGCCGCCGCCGCCGCCGGCACTCGAACCTGCGGTTGTGCTGTTTCCTCCGCCGGCTTCGCCTTGCAGAGTTCCCAATGCACGGGCGTAGTTTAAGCGGATAAATTCGGTATAGAGCGGTGAAGTGTCAAGCTGACCTTCAGCATTTTTGCGCCGGATTTCCTGCTCTTCGGCTAATTTTTTGGAATCGGTAACGCGAAGAATCGGACCGTTGACCTGAATCGCCAAATCCTGCGCCTGAATGATCGAATCGAGCGCGACATTCCACGGAACATCCGATACATTGACCGTTACCGGAACTTGTTTGACCGAGTTATCAATGACGAAATTAATGCCGTATTGTTCGGTAATATAATTGAGAATGTCGCGGATGTCCGCATTGACAACATTCAGATTGATCGGTTCGCCCCGGAATCCGGGATCGCCGTACATTTTGCCTTGACTCTGCGGTTCGACTCTCTGAGCGGCAACCGCCAAAGCTAACATACTTAAAATTGATAAAGCGAGTAGAGCGCGGCGAGCGCAGACGCTTAGATTATGTAGAGAATTCATGTTTCCTCCGTTACTTATTTGACTGTAATTGTTGATTTAAAATCCGGCGCAGTTATTATGCCGCGCCGTTTGAATTGGAATTGTTTATGGTTTTTTGCCTTTGGCAACTTTAACCGGCTTTTTACCTTTTTTGTCGGTTTCTTTGGTTTCTTCCTTCGGCTGATTGTTCATTTCGTCCAGAGGAGAAATAATCATCGAAGGTATGGGCTGAACCGTTTGCGCCGGTTCGGGTTGGGTAATCCGCGCCGTTTCCGTCTGACCGGAAGATGTTACGGGCGCGGTTCCCTGAACTTGTTCCTGAACGCTGTATTGGCGCAGGGTTTTGTTTTCAACCGTCGAGATAAACTTGTTATCGCTCATCTTGGTTACTTTTCTGAAGACAAGCCTGTTTTCTTCAACCGCGACGAGCTGTCCGTCAAAAAATTTCTCGCCCGGATAGATCGTGTATGAAAGTTTTATCGGCTTCGCTTCGACCATCGCCGCATAACCGCGCGGTGTTCGGAAAATTCCCGTGACCGCCATTTCGTCCAGTGTCAAAACGCTCGTAACCTTCGGAATCGGTAAACCGTTGAGTGCGGCTTGTTCGCGCATTGCCTTGTAATAATTGATTCTTTGTTCAATCGAAGGCGGCACGACGACCATCGGACCTTTCGGTTTTTCAGGCGTTGATTCAGAATTGCCCGGATTTGAAACCGGTCTCTGCGGTTTTGTTTTCGCATAACCCGGTTTGGCAAACGGATCGCGGGTTTGGGCTTCGGTTTCCGTGAAACTTCCGCTGATTAAAACAAATCCGAAGGCGGCGAAACTTAAAATCAGGAAGCGTAACATTTTTGATTCATTAATCATGGCTTTTTTCTCTCTTATAAAACTTTTATAAATAATCTGGGACAAGCTGCTTTACAAGGTTTTTCCCGGTTGTGCGGCGGGTTGTCCGCCCGGCGGCGGTGCGGGTTGTCCGTTAGCAGGTGCGGGTGCGCCCGGTTGTGCGCCCGGTTGTCCGGGTGCGGTTGCCGGTGTTTGCGGTTGGGAAAGGTCTTCCGGTGTCGCATAATATGCCGTCAGCAAAAATTGGGCGTGGAGTGTCTTGTTTGCGCTTTGTTCGGGTAATTGATTCAATCTGAAATCGGTGATCGAAACAATGCGCTGCAGTTTTGCCATTCTTTCAAAGAAGACGCGAAGATTATTAAAATTGCTGTCAACTTCGATTTGAACCGGCTTCGCCATCAAAGAATCCTGCTGGGTATCTTCCTGCGGCGAAAAGCGTTTAACAATCAGTTTGCTTTCGCTTGCGGTGTCTTGCAAACCTTGCAAAATATTGGTGATTTCGCGCTGTTCCGGAAGGAGAACCTTCAGTTCGTTGTATTCCACTTCCTTGCTGGCATAGAGCGTGCGAAATTCGTTGATGCGCTGTGTTGCAACTCTGGCAGCTTCGTTTTGCGCTTTTAATTGAGCAACCTGATCGTTCAAAGTATGAACTTCGGCGTGCATATCGCTGGTTACGAAATAGTAAACACCAAAGTAAAGCAAAGATGCCATACCGACCATAATCAAAAGCTGCATATACCAAGCTAGTGCGTTAAATTTATCTTTCATCTCGATTTCCTTTATTTCTTCTTAGTTTTTTATTCAATTAGTGAACTAAGGCTCTGGAATTTGTTAATTTTTGGCGATTTGCGGAGGGGTTGCTCCGGCGGGTTGCGGCTGTGTGTTTTCGGCAGTTGTCGCATCTTTTGCCGCACCTGATTTTTCGGGCGTATAGGCAAATCGAATGGTAAACTTGATAACTTCTATTTTATTGGCAGCAGGATTGTCCGGGTTTTCCTTAACTAAATTATTGACAATCTCATCTCTTGTCGTTTCGATATTCAGATTTGAGAAAAGACCGCCTGAAAACTCCAAACTTCGTCCGAACTGGGTAACTGCCGATTCATTAGGCGAACTTCCGATAATCGTCAAACTATCGCCGCTTTGTTCGATACTTTCCAGATAGAGTCCGGGAACCATTGCGATTCTTTCAGTCATCGCATCCAAAACCGCACTCGGTCCGGCTTGTGAAGCGCGAAGTTTCTTGATCGCCTCGATTCGCATATCAATGTTCTGGATTTTTTGTTCCAGTTCTTTCTGCTCTTTGAGAACGGCGGCAAGTTCGGTCTGGATCTGTTTTTGTTCTTCAAGCTCTCTTTCGGCTGCTTTTTTCGCCATCTGGGTGCCGACAATATCCACGCCGACAACCGTAAATAAAAGAAAGGCGACAGCTATGGTCATCAGCACGACGCGAGAAACGGGGCTTCCCATTTTGCGCTCAACCGCAGTAACCGTTCCGGCTTGTCTCTCCGTTACCGAGTCTAAAAGATTTATCTTAATCATCTTAATTCCACTCCCCTTACTGCCAAACCGACGGCTACCGCCATTTCGGGCATAATTTCACTTAAATAATCCGGATCGAATTTTCTGGTATCAACCTTAATATTGCGAAACGGATCTAAAACTTCGACCGGTAATTCCAGTTTGACCGAGAGGTCTTCGGCTAAACCGTTTAATTTCGAACCGCCCCCCGAAAGCAGAATTTTCTGCACGACCATTTCGCTGTCGTCGGTCGTTGCGCGGTAAAAATCGAATGTTTTCTGAATTTCCATCGCTACCAGATCGGTGACGTTGTCCATCAGCGGCTCGATTGCCGTTTCTTCGATTCCTTCGGAGGCTTCCGCTACGCCGCGTTTGACCGCTTCGGCTTGCTGGAAACTCAAACCCAGACTTCTTTGCAGAACGTCTGTAAATTGACTTCCGCCGACCGTGATGTCGCGCGTAAAAAGCGAGCGCGTTCCCTGCACGATATTGACGTTCATCGTTGACGCACCGATATTTAATAAGGTAACGACCTGAGAATCGTCCGGCTGATAATTGACTTCGTAGCAATTTTGCAGAGCGAATGTATCGACATCAATAATGACGGGTTGTTTACCGGCAAGCTGAATCGCCTGTTTGATATTGTCAATTCTTTCGCGTTTGCAGGCGGCGATCAAAACTTGCGTAACTTCCGCGTCTTCCGCCGTCACTTGATAATCGAGGCTGACATCGGACAAATCATAAGGAATATGTTCTTCCGCGTGCCAGTCAATCGATTCTTCGAGTTCTTCCGCTCCCATCGAAGGTAATATAATGTTTTTTATAATTACCGAATGTCCGCTCACGCCCGTAACGACCTGATTGGCAGTAATATTGTGGTTTTTGCAGATGTTTTGAATAACATCCGAAACGACGTTTAACTCCATAATCTGACCGTCAACGATTGTATCGTCGGGCAAATTTTCAAAACCCAAACTTACCAAATTCAGATTGTTCATTTTGCCTTGAAGTTCGACCATTTTGATCGAACTCGAACCGACATCCAAACCGGCAACGCTTTTCTTTTTACCGAATAGCATTATCTATTTACTCCTTTGTGCTTAGCGCGTCAATTTATAATTTTTTACTGCTTTTGTTGTTTTCATTTACCCAACGATTCAGGTTTTCGACTTTTTTTGAAGATTGTGTGCCGCCATTATTCGGACTTACAGCAAAGACAGGACTTTTTTTTTTGATAGGTCAACTGATTGCAGAGTCAAAATACCCGTTTCGTCTTTTGTGATTTAAGGAACGATTACTTCTTTATCCCTAATTTTGAAAACTTTTTTCGCTTTTGGCGGCGAAGAGATTTGATACTTTTTTGTATCAACAGTAATTAAATTACACTACGTGCAAAAAAATGTCAACAAGTATTTACATTGTTTAACATTTTTTTGAACGGTTTTTCATCAATTTGACGGATATATGTTTCAAATTGAACGAAAGTGTCGTCAAAATCAATTATTTAGCTAAATTTAAAGCGATTGCTTTTTTGATAATACGGGCGGTTTTTTCGGGTTTTTCGAACGGAAAAAGATGCGAGCCTTCGAGAAAATAAAAATTTATCGAAAAATGTTTTTTCATAAATCCGAGTTTGGCAAGCCGCGCTTCCCGCGAATTTTTCCCGCCGATGTAAGAAACCGGAATTTTCAGTTTTCCGCGCAAATTCGGGAGATGATGGGGAATCGTTTCATAAATCCGGGCTTCGATATTCGGATTGAAAATCAGTTCGATTCCCTTTTCGCTTTTTTCGGTGGCGTGTTTAACATAATCCCATAAAACATCTTCGTCAAAATCTTTGAATTTTTCCTTTTTCTTAAAATGTGCGAAGGCTTCCCGTTCATTTTGCCAGGCGACGCGGCGAAATTTTGTCGAGCGCGAAGGCGTGTATTTTTCCATCAGATTCGCTCTTTTAAGAATTTTCAAACCGAAGCTGCTCAGACGGCTGATGACGGGCGCGTCCAATAAAATTATTTGCCGGTAAAGTTCCGGTTTTTCCGCTGCCGCGAGAAGATGCAAAACGCCGCCAAGGCTGTGTCCGATGCCGATCACCGGTTTTTTGCAGGAATTTTCGATCTCGGTTTTTAATTCTTCGGTCAGAAATTTCCAATTGTCGGTTACGGGAAAATCGGGATTATGCCCGTGTCGTTCAATATAATTAATATCGAAATCGTCTTCGAGAAATGAAAAAAGCTTCGTGTAAGTTCCGGCGGGAAAACCGTTGGCGTGGGCGAAATGAATGGTTTGTTTAGTTTGCATCGAATATGGAAACTTCTATAACTTTTTGATTTCTTCGATTAATAACTCTCGAAACCAATTTGCCGACTATCAGCCATTGAATCGTAATGGTAAAAAAACTCGTAGCGATTGCGCCGTTTTTAAAAATCTCCGGCATATCAATAAAGTAATAAGGACTCCAAATCAAAACAGCGATCAGAATAGCAGGCAAATTCAGAATTACAAGCAGAAAATCAGGAAAGCCTCCCAGATATAAACGCATCCCTGGATGACTGAGAAAATCTAAAAATAACGATAATAAGAAAATCCAATTAATTAAAACCAAAATAATGCTTAATCGGTTATTTAATAATTCCTTAAAATAATTCATTTTAATTTCCTCTTATCATTTCCCAGTAACCGACATCAATCCAGCGATCCATTTTAAATCCGACTTCGCGGAAATGAGCGACTTTTTCAAAACCGAATTTTTCGTGAAGCCGGATGCTCGCGTCATTCGGCAGAGAAATTCCGGCGATGATCGCGTGGACGTTCATTTTGCCGAGTTCTGCAAAAAGTTTTTCGTAAAGCTTTGTTCCGAGTCCCTTTTGTTTCGAGTCATTTTTCAGATAAACCGAAACTTCGACCGAATGCCGGTAAGCCGAACGCGGTTTGTAATGCGTCGCGTAGGCAAAA
>CAYUGW010000159.1:0-6464 GCA_964444245.1 uncultured Blastocatellaceae bacterium
GAGAAAATTGAAGAATTTGTTTATTCCGATTCACCAACAGACAGAGAGTTTTTATATACATTCGCCCAAATATTAAAAGAAGAGCCAAACGCTACGGGTTATATTTTAATCGGTTCTGAAACAGGCTTAACTAAAAAGAATTTTGATAAAAGAGTAAAAACCGTGCGCGATTTTCTTGTAAAAAATAATGCGGTCGAACCTGATAGAATAATTGTGGTAAATGTGGGGGAAACTAAAAATTTAATTCAATTATGGCTCGTCCCGCCCGGCGCAATTCCGCCGACTCCTTGAGAATCCATTAAAAATTCAGCGCAAAATCGGTTTACGATTTCGGCTCGAACGGAAGACGAACTTGAAAACAAGTGTCGCCCGGTTTGGTTTCAAAACGCAGATTTCCGCGATGTTTGCGGACGATGCGCGAAACCGTGTCGAGTCCTAAACCCGTTCCTTCGCTGATGTCTTTGGTCGTGAAAAAAGGTTCGAAAATATGCGCTTGAATTTCTATTGGTATTCCCGCGCCGTTGTCTCTGATTTCGACTAAAATACTGCCGGGTTCGAGTTTGGTCATTATTTTGAACCGCCCGCCGTCATCGCTCATCGAATCAACCGCGTTATCAATCAAAAGAGAAAAAATGACTGGAGCCAGGGGCGTCTCGCTTGCATGAGCGCGGAAGCGCGAAAAAGCCTTTAGATTTAAATAAATTCAATTGAAATCAAACGCTTTTTCGTCCTATCGGACTCAGGCAAGCGGGGAAACGCCCCTCGCTCCAGTCGTATGTAACCATCAGTAATGATTTTTCATCTCATTTATTCTTACCACTTCAAAACCGGAACCGGATTGAGCGGATGTTTGAAAATCCAACCGCTTGCCTGACGCAGCAGACATTTATGAAATCCGGCATTCGGAAATTCCTTTTTGACGCTTTTGATATACTTGCGCGGCAAACCGCATTTGACGAATCCCAGCGAAAAATCAACCAGATCGCCTTTGCGGAAAGTTTCGATCAGCGGATTTTGTGCATCCTGATATTTTCCGAGTTTGTGGTGCATTCCGATCATTAATTCAATCTCGGAAGTCCATCGTTCGAGATTATTTTCCCGCAGATATTCTTTTGCCAGAAGAACAGACGGCGGAAGATAATCGAAGGTTTTATCCGACCATATTCCGAGATCGTGAAAACATCCGGCGATAATGATTTTTTCGCGCTGCTCATCGCTGAAATCACGAAAGGCGAAACAGAAATTGATCATCCGGTAAACGTGGTTTTTATAGCCGTGATAATCATTTCCGATTTCGCCTTTCCATTTTTCAAGAATATCGTCTAATAACGGAATGCGATTTTCTATCATCATTGAAATTTTCCCATCTAAATTTTTGTTAGAATCTGTGTTCAAACTCTTGAGTTCCGCGCGGCGCGTCCTTCGACTGCCACGAACGCGTAAAAATCTTGTCCTCCAGCTCCTTCAAAAGTTGATTCGTTCATTTATGTGTCTCCTGAAATTAATTTTTTATCCTAAATATTTCTTCAATTCGGCGGCGGCGTGTTCAAACATCGAACGCGTTGGCGGCAATTCGGCTAAACCGTTCAAAAGTCCGAAATCGTGAATCATTCCGTTGTAGCGAACGGTCGAAACCTTGACTCCGGCTTCGTCCAATTTGCGTCCGTAGGCTTCGCCTTCATCGCGCAAAACGTCCGATTCGCCCGTAATGACGAATGCCGGCGGCAAACCTTTCAATTGTTCGACCGTTGCCTGCAAAGGCGAGGCGTAGATTTCCCGACGTTTTTCCGGTTCGGGAATATACATGTCATACATCCATTTCATCAGAGGCGTGCTCAGAAAACGCTTTTCGCCGAATTCTCTGTAAGATTCGGTTTCAAAATCCGCGTCAACGATCGCCCACATCAAAATTTGCAGTTTTATTTCCGGCGTGCCTTCTTCTTTGGCTTTTAAGGCGGTGACCGCCGTCATATTTCCCCCGACGCTGTTGCCGACAACCGCCATATTTTTCCCGTCAACATTAATTTCATCGCCGTTTTCCGCCACCCATTTCGTCGCCGCGTAAATTTCATTGATTTGCTGGGGATAAACGGCTTCGGGCGTGCGCGTGTAATTGACGAAAACCGCCGCAAAACCCGAAAGGACGACCAGATCGCGCACCATCCTCTTGTGTGTCGGATAATCTCCCAAAACCCAGCCGCCGCCGTGTATAAACATAAACACGGGCAGTTTTTCGTCAGCTCCGGCGGGGCGCACAATGTTTAATAAAATCTCGTAACCGTCTGCGTTTATTGTCTTTTCGGATTCTTCGATGCCCGAATAATCCACTTCTACTCCAGATTGCGCATCAACCAGAACCTGTCGCGCTTCTTCCGGCGTTAATTTTTCGAGTTCGGGCGGCGCGGGCGAGTTCAGTATCTTTAAAAATTCCTTTGTTCCGTTTGAAAGCCGCGGATCAACCTCCGGTTCTGTTGTTTTTTCTGTCTGCATACTTGTACTATTACTCATAATTTCTCCTAAAAAATTTTTGAAACATCCCGTATTTTCTTCGACTGTTTCCCAAATGCCTGACCTAAAGATTTATCTTCGGGTAAATTTCACTTATCTTCGATAAAGATTTCAGTTTTTCCAATGTAATGATTATAAAAAATTCTCTAAAATCGCGCATCACGAAATAGAATGCTTTTTATCTACCTCTGTCGGTTTACCGGAAAATACCGCTTTCGTGGTATTACAAAAAATTTCAAATTTCGGTTTAAAGATAAGCGGCGTTTTTTTTGGGTAACTTCAAGATTTCGTGGAATGTATTTTTTGAGGAATAATGATTTCGCGCCGTCCAAAAAGAAGAGCGTCAACTGAAAATGCTCCGGGACCTAGCAGAATCAAGGCAACCGCGATAGTTATTGAGTAAAGATTTGATGTTTCCAGGGTGAAAAAATTAAAAGAGTTGCTCTCGAGTGATAAAAATACGCTGATAATACTGCCGAAACCGACGATCAGACTGCAAACCGGAGTCAAAAATCCGATTATCAGCAAAACGCCGGTAATGATCGTAAAAAAACCGATTACCCGAAAAAAGATTGTCGCATTATCCGTCAGATAATTTATGCCTTGAAAAAACGCCGTGATTCCTAAAGTTAAACGCAAAAGGAAAAGTGCCGAGCCGGACAATCCGTTTGGAAATGTGGGGAAAAATCTTTGCAGTTTTCGCCTCCTTTTGGTATTCGCCAATTAAGTTTCTCGAATACAATTCCAATAGCATAGAAGCAAAAAACGAAGAGCGAATCCCACAGATGCGGAATATTTTTATAACTCCTTTGTGTTAGCCGGGAGCGCGAGACACCCTGCCTGCATGAGCGCGAGAGCGCGAACAAGCCAGTGATTGCAATAAACTTTATTCTATGCAACCGCTTGTTCGTCCTGACGGACTCATGCAGGCAAGATGCCTGCGTTCCCAATTTTTACAATTGAATAATTCCGCGTTTGAGCGAAAAAAACACGCGCCCCGAAGCGTCAATCATTACGGTTTTCTGCCGCTTTACGCCTTCCGTGCTAGCTAAGCCGTCAACAAAATCGAATCTTCTGATGTCCGCTTCGGTAAGTGTTCCGCTTAATAATTTTTCGCGGTTTATCTGCAAGACCTTGTTTGAAGTTGAAACCCAAAGCGAACCGTTTTTATCCGCCGCAATTCCTAAGATATTTTCCTGCAAAACATTAGAATTATCGGCAAACGAACGGATTTGTCCGTTCGCTAAATATGAAAGCCCTTTTGATGTTCCGATCCACAGACCGCCCTGTTCATCACTAAACAAACAATTGACCATTTCGGAAACCAAACCGTTTTGAGCGGTAAAATATTGCCAAGCGTCGTTCTTAAAACCGCTCAAACCATTCGCCGCAGCAAACCAGATCGTGCCGTCCGCGCTTTCGGCAATGGCGTTGATCGTATTGGAAATCAGACCGTCGGCACTCGTGTAATTGGTAAATTTTCCGTCTTTAAGACGGCTCACGCCGCCGCTTAAAGTTCCTGCCCAAACCGTTTCGTCTGCCGCAAGATGTACGGCAAAAATACTGTTTTGAGCCAAACCGTCTGCTTCTTTTGTATAAGTTTTTGCCGTGAAAGATTCGCCTTCAAAGCGCAGATTCGTCAAACCGCCGCGCTGAAGTCCGAGCCATAAATTATTTTTCCCGCCCGAAATCGAATAGACAATATCGCCGGAAATTCCGGCAATTTGCACTCTTTCAAATTGATTGTTTTTTATAAACCCGATCCCGCCTTTAAGCGGCGCGATCCGGATTTTATTTTCCGCATCTATAAAAATCGAACCCGTATTTTCAGTATTTTCGTAGGTTAAAAACGCGCTTTCCCGCAACCGCCTGATTCCGTTGTCGCTGCCGATCCATAAATTTCCTTCACGGTCTTCAAAAAGAGCCGTAATCGCTTCGCTTTCGGCAAATTCACGAAAATCGGCAATTGCCGAATTTGTCGCTTTCAGGCGCACCAACCCCTTTGAATCCGTGCCGATCCAGAGATTTTCGTCGCGGTCTTTGAGAATCGTTAAAATTTGCGTTTTTTCCAGTTCCGGCGGAATTCCCGACTTCGTAAATTCGTTTCCGCTGCGGCGAATTAGCCCCTTGTCCGTGCCGATCAGCAAACCGTTCGTACCTTCCGTTAAAAGGCAGTTTATTTTCACATCGGGAAGATTTTCTTTAAATGCGGTAATTCTATTGTCTTTGACCTGAAACAAACCGACATCGCGCGTGCCGAACCAGATTTCGCCGTCAGAGGTTTCCGCCAGAGAAATAATAATCGTATCGGGAAGAATTGATTTGGCGGCAATCGTTACGAATTTTTCGCCGTCGAAGCGGAGAATTTCATTTTCCAATGTCGAAATGATAGCTTCGCCGTTTTTCCCGCGATTCATCGCCGTAATTCGCGGCTCGATTCTTTCGAGATTGGTCAGAACATTTTCAAATTCGCCGTTGCGGTAGCGCAAAACGCTCGGCAGCTGCGGGCGTACCCACAAATTTCCGTCCGGATCAGCCGTCAGACCGAACACCGAACCGCCGGACAAATTCGGCGTTTCCGTTGACCTTAAAAGCTCAAAGTTCAAACCGTCGAAACGAATGAGTCCTTTTTCGGTGGCAATCCACAGAAAACCGTCGGATGATTGCGAAATCGAATAAACCGTGCCGCCGGAAAAACCTCTTTCCGTTCCCCAACGGTCTTCCTTAAATTGAGAAATCATTCGGTTCGGTTCGAGCGCAAATGAATTTTCGGCTAGACAAAGCAAAAAAAATCCGGCAATGGATAACAAAATTCCGGCTGAACGTCTTACTTTTTGTTTATGGCAGATATTCAAATTTTTCGATGATTATTTCGCTCTCTTTCTGCAGCGGAATTTTACCATAACCGAAAACATAAAAACTGATGGAAACGGCTTCGCCGTCGGGCGCAGGCACGCCGGACGTAAAAATATGTTCGGCAACCGTGGCGGATTTTTCA
This sequence comes from uncultured Blastocatellaceae bacterium, assembly GCA_964444245.1. Lineage (GTDB taxonomy): Bacteria > Acidobacteriota > Blastocatellia > Pyrinomonadales > Pyrinomonadaceae > JAHCHG01. The sequence goes on from CAYUGW010000159.1 coordinate 5,507, forward strand.
TTCAAATCTTTTCCGCGCACGGTTTTAAATTCGGCGCGTCCCTGTTCCCAGCGAAGCGAATGCGTCATCAAGCCTTCCGGCAGATTAAACCGCGCGACATTTGCCGGAACATAATAGGGCTGAATGACATACTGCAAATTTTTATTTGCCGCATCGCCCCAGCGCGTAATTTCGATATCCATTTCCCGATGATTTTGCGTAGCGTTCAGATTATCCCAGGTGAATATACTCAAAACCGCCGATGGTACGAGATGCGCCGCATCTCGTACGACGAAATTATACGAGCCGTAACCTAAACTCCGTTTCAAACTGACTTCGGCACACGCCCAGCCGTCATTCGTTTTCGTAATCCTAAGATGCAAAAAACCTTTTTCATCAACCCGAACATTTGCCGGATCAAATGAATTATTCGCGCCGCCGCGGTCGCTCGCCGAAGCGCGCACCTTCCATTCATAACCGCTGAATTGAACGGTTTTTAGAATTTCGTTTTTGTCTTCATCACCTTTAACAACGGCAATCGCCGCTATTTTTCCCCCGACTTCCGGCAAAACTTCCAATTTTGCCGAAGTCTGAAAATCGGCATCAACCAGCAGCGCGGCATATTCGGTTCCGTAATGCGTCGAACTTTTCCAGGTCGAATCGGGCTGAATCTCCGTAAAAGGCTGATCCGCAAAAGGCTGAATCCACCAGATGCCGCTCTTCGCGTATAAAACTATTTTCTGTCCCGGACGGGCATTTCGGACGCGACCTTCGATACTGTCGGTTTTATCGGGACCGCCTTCAGACGCTTTCGGAGTTTTTGTAAATTCAATCAGCGGCGCGGAAATTTCCTGCCGTCCGAAACAGCCGCTTATGTAAAAACAGATCAAAATTAAAATTAATTTTTTCATTTTACAAGGAAAACCGAAACTCTTATGAATAATTAATATAACTCAAACATCGGGCTGGTTGTCCATCG
>CAYUGW010000159.1:6564-8270 GCA_964444245.1 uncultured Blastocatellaceae bacterium
TAGCCCGGACTTGCCGGATTGCAGGTTTGTAAATCTTACCGAGTAATATCTTATGTCTTAAAATTCTTTTTGAGTTTTTGCCAGACCTCGAAATATTCGTGCTGTAACTGCGAAGTTTCCATGGCAAAGCGCGTCGGGCGGATGATGTAGCGCGATTCAAACATAAACGCCATTGTTCCCGCTAATTTTTGCGGCTTTAAATCGGCGTTCGAAGCCTTTTCAAACGCATCGAGATCGGGTCCGTGCGCCGACATTTGATTATGAAGCGAACCGCCGCCCGCGACGAAACCTTCTTCTTTGGCATCATATTGCCCGTAACATAAACCCATATATTCGCTCATAATATTGCGGTGATACCACGGCGGGCGAAACGTATCTTCGGCGACGAGCCAGCGGTCAGGGAAAATCACGAAATCGCAATTTGCCACGCCTGCTTCTCCGCTCGGAGAAGTCAGAACCGTGAAAATCGAAGGATCGGGATGATCGAATGAAATACTTCCAATCGTATTAAATCGTCTTAAATCATAACGATACGGTGCGTAATTGCCGTGCCAGCCGACGACATCGAGCGGCGAATGTTCCATTTCACAACTCCACAAATTCCCGCCGAATTTGGCAATTTGTTCAAATTCGCCTTCAATGTCTTCAAACCACGCTTCGGGCGTTTCAAAATCGCGCGGATTCGCCAGACCGTTCGCGCCGATCGGACCTAGATCGGGCAGGCGAAACTGCACGCCGTAATTTTCGCAGATGTAGCCGCGCGCTTCGCCGTCCGGCAGTTCGACGCGGAATTTCAAACCTCTCGGAATCACGCAGATTTCGCCCGAATTTATTTCGATAATCCCGAGTTCGGTCAAAAAGCGTACTCGGTTTTTCTCCGCGACGACGAGCATTTCGCCGTCGGCATTATAAAAAAACCGCTCGGTCATATCTTTATTGCAGGCGAAAATATGAATCGCAATTCCCGTCTGCGCGAAAAGATCGCCGTTTCCCGCGATTGTCTTAATGCTATCAATAAAATCGGTTTCGCTTTCAGGCATCGGCAAAGGATTCCAGCGCAATTGATTCGGCGTAACGGCAAGTTTGTTAAATTCGCTTTCCCAACCGCCGTTCTCGATTTTTTGAAACGGTTTATGCAAAACCGAAGGACGAATACGATACGTCCAGGTTCTTTTATTAAAAACGCGCGGCGCGGTAAAAGCCGTCCCCGAAAACTGCTCGGCGTAAAGCCCCAAGGGCGCTTTCTGCGGCGAGTTTCTTCCAACCGGCAACGCGCCCTTGACCGCTTCGGTCGCAAATTCATTGCCGAATCCGCTGTTGTATTTTAATATTTCTTCGCTATTTGTCGGTGTCATAAATTTAATTCCTGTCTTAATAACAATTCTAACTGATTATTCTAAACATTTTAAGTAAACGCGATCGGATTTTATCCGAATAAATTTATAAATCCCCGAAAATATTTTGTCTGATTTTTTTCCATAAATTCGCTATTTATCAAACGAAAGAGGAAATTTCAAAATCAAAAGTTTTAAGGAGATTAAAAATGTCAGAAAATAAAAATCAGAAGCGCGTCGGATATGTTCTGGATATTGATGGAACAAGATTGATGTTTACCAGAAAATATCAATCAAGAACGGCAACTTTTCAGGCTTACAAAAACATGCAGGTATATATCGGCGATATTTTTGAAACCGACCAAAATACGA
>CAYUGW010000160.1:0-8194 GCA_964444245.1 uncultured Blastocatellaceae bacterium
TGTCGGCTTCGGTGCGGCGGGCGATCAGCCGGTTCCGAATGCGTATGTCAGGTAAATCCTGCCTTTTAAGCGGAAATAACAATACAGCCAAGACCGGAAAAGCCTTGATGGTTTATTCATCAAGGCTTTTTTTCCGACCGGCGATGATTCGCCTTATGGTTAAACATCCGGCTTCTTGAAAATGTAAACAGACTCTTAAATTTAAACAGACTCTAAAGCCGGACGGATTTAGGCAATGCCGTTTTTGACAGTTCTGTGTTCGTCGGAAAAGTATTATACTAAGTGAGGCATTCGTCATCGAAAATTGACTGACTGAGCCGGATAAGCGATTTTGTTGATCAAGCGATGGCTGCCTGAAAAGGAGTTGGTCTGTGTCGGCGATTCGAGTTACGCGGCATTGAATTTAAGGTGGTCATCATCAAAGATCAGCCCGGCAAATTTGAAACGCAAGCCTTTCTCTCAAGAAGCCGAACCAAAACAAAGAGTGAAAGGGTTTATCAAAAAATGGCAAGAGGAAGTTACCTTTGAGGAATCCAGAGCGATTTCTTGATTCGCTTTCACAATATGGTTGCACCATAGGCTATAATGTTTGTCGCTCGTCAAGCGGCTTTTTCGAGTTTGAACAAAAGTTCTAAAATTGGAAACTTGAGTTAAAATAAAAAAATGAAATATCTGGAAAAACCGGTCTGGCAAAAAAAACGTGAGAGCAGAAGAAAATTTTGGCTCGGAGTAATCGGAGTTTCTTTGTTGATTCCGCTGGTTGTCGGAAGTTTTTTTGTTTTTAGGAATGTTTCTTTCGGCGAAACCGTGGCAGTCAACGGCGCGACGATTACGGTAAAAGCGGGCGGCGATTTTCAAGCCGCGCTCGATCGTGCCAAACCGGGCGACACGATTCTTTTAGAGGCAGGCGCGACCTTTAAGGGTGCTTTCAAGCTTCCCAACAAAGCCGGAAGCGAATTTATTACGATTCGCACTTCGGCAAGCGATTCGCAACTGCCTCCGGCTGATACGCGCCTCGATCCGAAAAAATACGCCGCCGTTTTGCCGACAATTATCTCGAATGTCAGAGGCGCACCGGCACTTTTGGCGGTTGACGGTGCGCATCACTACCGCTTTATCGGAGTCGCCTTCGGTCCGACGATTGAAGGATTTTACAATATAATCCAAATCGGTTCGGGCGAAGAAAAAAGAATCGCAGATTTGCCGCACCACATCGAATTTGACCGCGTTTATATATACGGCGATCCGAAATACGGACAAAGACGCGGGATCGCCGCCAACGGACGTTTTCTTAAAATTATCAACAGCCATATTTCGGGCATTGTGCGCGAAGGCGAAGAAAGTCAGGCGATTGCGATGTGGGCGACGGACGGACATATCGAAATCATTAATAATTATCTCGAAGCCGCTGCCGAGAATATCCTTTTCGGCGGCGCGGAAAATCAGTTGAAATTGGTGGCGGGCGATTGTATCGTGCGCGATAATTGGATGAATAAACCGCTCGAGTGGCGCGATACGAAATGGGTTGTCAAAAACTTTTTTGAAATCAAAAGCGGCAGGCGCATTAAAGTTGAAAATAATTTATTCACGAATAATTGGGTGATGGGGCAAGAAGGAACCGGCATTCTTTTCTTTCCCGCATCCGACAGCGGCGAACAAGCCGTCGTCGAAGACATCGAATTTACCAATAATATCGTGCGTGGTTCATCCAGTGCGGTTAATATCGTCGGTCAGGAAGCTCAGGGCGGCAGAAATCTGACAATCCGCAACAATGTTTTTGAAGATATCAATTCGAAAAAATACGGCGGAAGAGGTTTTTTTATCAAATCCACAACCTTTGATAAGGTTACAATCGAAAACAATACCGTCATTCACGACGGCAGTATCGCCATCGCCTACAACAAACCTCTGACTAATTTCGTTTTTCGTAATAATATAGTTTTCCAGAATGAATACGGCTTTTTCGGCGATGGTATCGGAAGCGGGAAAATCGCGCTTGCGCAGCATTTTCCGAAAGCCGTATTGACTAACAACATCATTATCGGCGGTGATTCGGCAACGTATGGCAACACGAATTTTTTCCCGACATCCATCTTGCAGATCGGATTTGTAAATCCGGATGCCAATGATTATCGTTTGTCCGAAAAAAGCCCGTATTTAACCAGAGGCTTTGACGGAAAACAAATCGGCGCGAATCTCGACCCGAAAACAGTCGGCGGAAAATAAACGGCAGTAAGGCAAAAGTAAAAAGGCAAAAGGCAAAAGTTAAAATTTCTTTTAAGTAATTGAAATTATTTAAGGCGCATCGCCTGATTTATTAAAACCGATAAACCGGATTACTTTTTCTTACCCGCTTAACTTTTTACTTTTCACGCCGGACATAAATCTTATAGCCCGGATTTTCATACGCAATTTCGTATTCTTCCTGCAAAAGGCGCGGGAAATATTCATAAAATTCGGGAAAGAAAACTTTCGATTCCTGCCAGGAAAGTTCCGCCCCGCTGTCATAAACAATAAACTTCGGTCGTTTGCCCGTTGAATAAGCAAATCGTCCGTCATCAAAATGATTTTTCGAAAATTCGAGACCGAAGCCCAAATCCGAACCGCCCATAATCAAATCGTTTTCGCCGGCGTTTGTTTTTAAGTAATCGATCGTCGGTTGATAAAAATTGCCGTACGTATTTTGTTTGATTCGCAGAGACATTCCGCCGACTCCCAAAAGCAGTAATCCGCTTAAACCGAGGGCGATTAAAGGACGCGGCAGAAAGTTTTTGCTCCACAAATAATTTATCCAAATCGCCAGCATTATCAGGTAAAACGGCAGAATTTGGATGATATAATAAGTCTGTTTTTGACCGTCCATCACAGCCATCCAGAAAAAATAAATCGTCGTCAGAATAAGTAAAGCGCGGTAGTTTCGGTTTTGCCGCAGCTGTTTTGTCAATAAAACGCCGAGAATGCCGAGCGCGTAGCCGATTAAAATCAGACTTTTCAGGAAAATCGGACCGGAATGTCCGCTCGAATTTGTTTGTAATCCGTAAGCGTGCGGATAGCGTTCGGTAAATTCTCTGATAATGCCTGACAACGGCGAACGAAAACCGCCCATTCGTCCGCTCATTAAAGCGTTGTCGATAAATTGATCCTTAAATGCCTGCGGGTCTTGCAAAACATATAAACCGAATGCCGCGCCGCCGATCAAATACGGAATTAACGCAATCCCTAAGTGTTTTAATTTGATTTGTTTAAAGTCAAAATAAAGCGTCAGAAAGATAAGCGCGAAAAAGGCGAGAATGCCGTTCGGATGAGTCAGTCCGGCGAGAACGACGAGTGTCTGGCTTAAAAAAATCGCCAGTGAAAAATTTCTCTCGCGCCAGACCAGAAACGCGGCAATTGCCGAAAGCCCGTAAGCCGCACAAAGCATATCGGGACGCGCCTGCGAAGCCGTGTCCAACACCATATAATCGAAAGAAAGCAAGATTAAGGCGAGAAGCGCAATATTTTTATCCCGCGATAATTTCAGAGCGATCAGATAACCCGCCAGAATAAACATCAATCCGGCTAAAATCGAAACCAGACGCATCGAGAACATGCTAAAGCCGAAGATTTTGAACGAAGCAGCGGATTTCAGCAGAAAAAGCGGCATTACCCAATATGTGCGCTGGTCAATTCTTGTCAGAGGTGAATGCTCCGTTTCCAAAACGGTAGTTCCGAAAAACCCTTCGCGGGCGAGATTCAAAGACGGAGAAGCAAACATTCCCTCATCGATCTGCGGACGATTTGTGAAGGAACTTCCGGCAGCGATGACCAGAAAGATGATAATTGATACCGAAATCGCCAGGCGATAAGTAAAGTTAGATTGGATAAAGGCTTTCATTTTGATTGAATTATATCTATTTTTAGATGTTATATTAAATTTACACTAAACTGACTTAAATAATAAAGAAGGACGTTTCTCCAGAAAATATGGCTCTTGTAAAGTCAAAAGAAAGATTTTTTTCCCGCGAAAGTGCGCGAAAGTGCGCGAAAATAAAACAAAATCCAAAACAACTATTCTTTTTTTCGCGCACTTTCGCGCACTTTCGCGGGAAATTTTTAAGTCTTTAGCTATTTCGATACGACTCTTTGCAAGATCCGTACTCCGGAAAATCCCGGAAAAATTCGCCAAAATAAATCAAACATTGTAAGATTAAAATAGTTTGTAAAAGCTGAAAAACCCTTCCAATTAACAGTTTCTTTATCTCTTATGCGCGGAATCAACAAAACAACTTATTCATCTAATTCAAACAGACAAACCGAAAAAAAGCGTTTTGCGGAAAATGTGCGATTGTTTCGGAGCAACGCCGTCCTGATGATGTTCGGCTCGAATTCTGCGGAAAGACGCGAGGCGATTGTAGTTGCAATTTCGGAAAATAAAAACGGGACAAAATCGGCGGCGGAATGAACGAAAAAAAATTCAGAGTCATAATCTTGACGCACGGCAATCCTAATCTTTTGCTCGAACTTTTAGCGAAGCTCGAACAGGTAGAAATCGCCGGAGTCTTTGTCGAAACCGGAACTCAGCCGGAAAGAGGTTTTAGGGAAAAGCTCAAGCGTTCGATAAAATATGACGGCTATTTGGAAACATTAAAGAAATTCGGCGCGAAAATTGTCGGCGGCAAAACCGAAGGTGCGGAAGAGTTGGAAACCGTTCGCAAAAATCAATTGGAACTCGATAAATTTGCCGAAAAATTAAAGATTCCGATTCAAAAGGTCGAAAATTATCACAGCGCGGAGGCGAAAAAACTTCTGCGCGCTTCGGATGCGGATTTGGGAATTCTGTACGGGACGAATATTATCAAAAAGGAAGTTTTTTCAATTCCGAAAAAAGGTTCGATCAATGTTCATCAGGGTTTTGCGCCGTATTATCGCGGCGGACCTTCGGTTTTCTGGGAACTTTTCAATGATGAAAAAGAGGTCGGCATAACGGTTCATTTCGTCGCGGCAAAGGTTGATACGGGTGATGTGATCGTGCAGAAAATGTTTCCGCTTCGATATGATTTCGAGAAATTCGATCTGGATTACGAGCGGTTTTTAGAAGATTTTCGTGAAAATCTGAAAGAGCCGATGGCGGAAATGATTACGGAAGCCGTACGGCAAATTGCAGGCGGCGCGGAACAGAGAATCAAACAGGATTTATCAATCGGCAAACGGTATCGTCTGCCGGTAAAGTCTGAAAAAGATGCGATGGTTCGAGTTTTACGAGAAAGACGGAAAAGGTAAAAGGTAAAAAGTGAAAATAATAAGGTAAAACATTTTTTTGAAAAAGAAGATTCTAAAAACAATTTATAAACTCGGCGGGTTTGCGCCGTTTCACCGGATGAGCCGCGATAAGGTTTTGATTTTAACGTATCATCGTTTTTCGAGAGAAAAACATCCTTTCAAAATTTCGACGGAAGAATTTGCGGCGCACCTCGAATATTTGAAAAAACACAATAATGTTTTGTCTTTAAAAACGGTCGCCGAATCATTGGAAAAGGGCGAGAAGTTGCCGCCGAATTCGGTTGCGATCACGATTGATGACGGTTATGCGGATGCCTTTGAAGTTGCGTTTCCGCTTTTGAAAAAGTCAGGTTTTCCCGCCACGCTTTTTGCGATTACGGATTTTTTGGAAGGAAAAATCTGGCTTTGGACGGATAAATTGAGGTTTATTTTATTGAAATCAAACCGGGAAAAACTGCACGTTTCCTTTGAAAATTACGATTCGATAGAAAAGAATTTGACCGATGAAATCGACAGATTAAACCTGGCGGATCGGGTGAATTCGGTTTTGAAAAAATTGCCGAATGCGGAAAAGGAAGCGAAAATTTCGGAAATTGCCGAATCTTTGAATGTCGAGATTCCCGACGTTCCGCCCGAAGATTACGCCGCATTAAGTTGGGACGCGGCGCGCGAGATGGACGCTGAAAACGTAAGCATCGAATCGCACACCGTAACGCATCCGATTTTGACGAAGATAGACGAACAGCAGCTTGATTTCGAGCTGCAAGTTTCAAAGGAAAGACTCGAAAATAATCTGAATAAAAAGGTCGAAACATTTTGTTATCCGAACGGCGCGTTTGACGAAAATGTCCGGCAAGCGGTCGAAAAATCGGGTTATAAATGCGCCGTCACGACGCGCTACGGTTTTGTCGAAAAAGCGGAAAATAAATTTATGCTGAGTAGAATAGACGCTTTATACGAAATCGAAAATTTTGCCCAGAGCGTCAGCGGTTTTGAGGCATTGAAACAAAAATTGAGAAAATAAAAAATGTGCGGAATTAACGGAATAGCTTTTTCGGAAAAACGGGGACGCTCTGTAAACAAAAGCATTTTGCGGAAAATGCGGGATGTAATAGAGCATCGCGGTCCTGATGACGCGGGCGAATTTTTTGATGAACGCGTCGCGCTCGGACATCGAAGACTTTCGATTGTTGACGTAAAACACGGTCATCAGCCGATGTTTAATGCGGATGAATCGAACGTCATCGTTTATAACGGCGAGATTTATAATCACGCCGATTACCGCGCCGAACTTTCCGCGAAAGGCTATAAATATCAAACGACTTGCGACACCGAAGCCATTTTGCATCTTTACGAAGAATACGGCGCGAAATGCGTCGAACACTTGCGCGGAATGTTTGCGTTTGCCGTCTGGAACAGACGCGAAAAAACGCTTTTTATCGCCCGCGACCGGCTCGGCGTAAAACCGCTTTATTATGTTCACGACGCGCAGGGAAATTTGTTTTTCGCGTCGGAAATCAAATCTCTTCTGGCGGCAAATGCCGTTAAAGCCGAATTAAATTACAATGTTTTGCCCGATCAACTGGCAAATCACGGAACTTCCGCCGATGAAACGCTTTTTGCAGATGTCAAACGCCTTTTGCCCGGACACACCTTGCTCTGGACGGACGGAAAAATAAAGATCGAAAAATACTGGGATATTTCATTTGAACCGAAACACGCGCCGAAACCGGACGCGGAATTTGTCAATGAGTGGCGCGAACTTTTTAAAGAATCGGTCAAATTGCGCTTGATGGCGGATGTTTCGCTCGGAATGTTTTTGTCGGGCGGCATTGATTCGAGCGCGATTGCCGCAATGATGTCAGAAATGGTTTCGGCTCCCGTCAAGACGTTTTCCGTCGGTTTCAAAGAGCGCGAGGCAAACGAATTTCATTACGCGCGGCTTGTTTCCGAAAAATTCAAAACCGAACATCACGAAATTACCATTACGCCGGAACAATTTTTTGCCGAACTGCCGAATCTTGTCTGGCACGAGGACGAACCGCTCGGTTTTATCGCGTCAGTGCCGCTTTATTTCGTTTCGCGCCTTGCCCAAAAACACGTAAAAGTTGTGTTGACAGGCGAAGGCAGCGACGAAATTCTCGGCGGTTACGGGCGGTATCATAAAACCTTGCAACTCTTAAATTACGGCAAAAAATATGAAAGTTTAACGCCGGAATTTGTGCGAAAAGTTGTTAAAAACAACGTCGGGAATTTGCCGATGAGCCGGAAATTATCGCGCACATTCCTATCGCGCACCGCCGATATTGAAAATCTTTATTTCGATAATTTTGCGATTTTTACCAAGGAAATGCAGAAAAATCTTTTGACGAATGAAACAAAAGAGAAAATCGCGGAAAAAAATCCGTATATCGAACTCGAAAAATGGCTGGGCGAAACGGATGCGAAAGATTTGCTCGATAAACTGCTTTACGCCGACTCGAAAACCTACCTGCACGAACTTTTAATGAAGCAGGATCAGATGTCTATGGCGGCTTCGATCGAATCGCGGGTGCCTTTTCTCGATCATAAATTGGTTGAATTTACGGCAAAACTTCCCGAAAAATATAAGATTCGCGGGCGCGAAACGAAATGGATTCTGCGCGAAGCGATGAAGGGAATTTTGCCCGCAGAGATTTTAACGCGCTCGAAAATGGGTTTTCCGGTTCCGGTCGGCAGTTGGTTCAGACGCGAATTCAAACATATCGTTGACGAATATGTTTTGAGCGAACGTTCGCTTGCGCGCGGAATTTTCCAAAAAGATTTTGTCCGCGAAATTGTCCGAAAACATAATGCGGGCGAAAATCACGACGAAAGAATCTGGTTTTTAGTAAATTTCGAGATGTGGCAACGGCGTTTTATTGACGAAGAAATTACTGAAAACAGGGAAGTTAGA
>CAYUGW010000161.1:0-8155 GCA_964444245.1 uncultured Blastocatellaceae bacterium
AACGAAGTTTTTAGGCATTTACACTTCGGAATAAGTAAAAGGTGATAACTGATAAATGATAGATTTTATCGAATAATTATCTATCACCTTTTACTTTTCACTTCTCACTTATTCCGAAAGTATTTTTTCATTACCATTTATTCTGAAACACCACCAAAGTAAGAAATCAGAAAGGACAATTAAATCAACGATGAAGACTTTCACTTCTCGCTTTTCACTTATACCGAAGAGATCCATTCGATCTTCACACCGGAAATATTTTGTTTGACGATTTTCTCATTTTCGTGAACCCGAAAATCTATTTTTTTGTAAAATCCCAGCGGCGATCTGTAATTTTCGCCGTTCGATTTTACGCTTTCGTCCGTTTCAATCACCCAGCCGAAAAGTCTGTTTTCAGCAGATTTCAGCGCGTCAATCAATTTTATTCCAAAACTTTTTCCCTGAATTTTGCTGTCAACAATGATCGCAAACCATTTCGCCTCGTCGCGCACGAAAATCATCGCCCAACCAACGATTTCGCTCGTTTCATCAAACAGCAAAAAATGCTTTTTCTCGCCGAGATTATTCAAATATGCGTCAAAAGACAAAATTCCCGAATGTGCCAAACTCAAAGGATATTCGGCGTTCCACATTTCGATGATTCGCGTTTTTTGCGCATTTGATAGTTCGTTTTGTTCGATGATTTTCATTTTTTCGGTTTAACGAATTCGGCTGTAATCGTAATCGTCCTTGATATTGTTGATAAAATATCGCCCGAGCGAATCGGCGTTCATTAAATCGTCGTAAACTTCCTTTTCAACATCGTAATACTCATAAATTCCGCCGTGATTAAATTCGACTTCGAGAATTTGCTCTTTTTCATCATACCCGACGGAAGCGAGCATCGATGAATCAACATCCGTTCTTTTCATACTGTCTATCCTCAAAAAAAATTAATTGTATTTCATTCCATAACCGATTTTTCTGATAATTTCGCGGAATTTTTTCTCGTCCGCCGCGAAAATTGCCAGAGATTTTTTGCCGACTCGTTGGCAGAATTTTTTCGTATGCGGATTGGCGGCTATTTCGTCGGCAATTTTCGCCGTTTCGCATTCGATGATTCGCGCCGCTCCTTTATCTGTCAAAGATTTGGCGCGTTTTTCGGTATCGAGAAGAAAACCTTCGACCGTTTCGGGCAAAAGCTGTTCTTCGCGGCTTTCGAGAAATTCGCGCAAAGCCGCAATTTTCTGACCGTTTTCGAGCGCGTTGATCGAGCGTTCGCGGCTCAAACGCCAGACATTTATATCTGTTTTTTCCGCGAAATTTTCAAGAAAAAGTTCCTCGCCGCCCGTTAAATTCGCACCGCTGACCTTAATTGTCAGATTCGGCAAAATCGTAAATGAGCTTTCGACGGCAACTTTCGGCGATTCGTAATTTTCCGCCAGATCGAAACAAAACGCGCCGAGATTATTGATTCTGATAAATTTCAAACCGTCGTAACGGCTCAAAAAATCCAGATCGTCCGTTCCCCAAAGTTCTCGGAAATCCTGCCGCGCATTAAACGGCGGAACATAAGCAACATCAATAAGCCCGAGCGTCGCGCAATATTCGAATAAAACCGCCAAAATATAACGCCCCTGAAAAACATACCACTTATCGAAATTCGAGCCGTATTCGTAACCGAGACTGCCGTAACCGCTTTCGGAAATATACAAATTCCATTCATCGCGGGCAACCGTAAAATCGAAATTCAGCCGCACGCAGCGGAAAAATTCCTCGATCGAAATCCATTCGCCGACCGGACAAAGCTGAAACGAATCGGAAAGCGATTCGCGTCGCGGTTTGATTCCGGTCAAATTCGTTTTGCCTTTTCGCTTTTGTCCTTTTATTTCGTCAACGCGGTTGAATTCGTCCAGAAGAGTCGTTTTCAGCCAGCTTTGCCACAAAGTTTTGATAAGTTCGTGCGCCGGTTTGTTCAGAATTTTCCGACCTGCATTTGCCAGAGCGAGTTTTTTCGCTGAAACATTCGTCAATTTCGAAGCCTGCAAGATCATCGCCCACGCAAAACCTTTGATCGCCCCGATGTTCGGGTAAAATCGTTTATCTTCCTTGATTTCGTAATAATCGCCGTTTGCCAGAACCTGTGTGATTTCCTCGACCGATTTCGATGAAGGATAAAAAGTTTTGTCGCTGACAGCAATTTTTTTGTCTTCGACAAGCCGCAAGACCGACCAAAAATCCTGTATCGCTTCGGTTTCGGTTTCGCGAACTTTCAAAGGCGTGATGTGCGCTGTTTTCTTTTGCCAGCCGGGAAATTCAACCGTTACCGTTTCGGGCAATTCTTCGATTGTTTTGATAAAAAATCCGCGCGGCTGCGGAACGAACGGCTTGAGATTTACGGCTAAATCCTTCGGAATAAATTCGCCGTAATCATCCGAAAAAATAAAAAGACGCAAAAGCGTCGGTTCGGATTCATATTTGCCCAATTTTATCTTAAACTGCGGCGCACTTTTGTATTTCGTCGCAAAACGCCCGTTGTCGTATTCGTGATTTTGATGATAAACCGCTTCGGCGACGGCTTTTTGCTGCAGCGAATCGAGGCTCAGAAAAATTTTGGCGGCTTTCGCCGGATCGTGCAGAAACGGTCGGATTTCATCAATCGCGTCGGTTTTCTTACGCGATTTCGGTTTTAAATCCAACTTTTTCGCCAAAACCTTAATGATGTCATACGACGCATCTTCGAGTGCCGCATCAATCCGCGCCCGCGCTTCTTTGTTTTTTCTCCTCCAATACATATTTTGTTAGTCTTCAATGCCAGCCTCTATAAATTCGCCTTTAATGTCAATTAACGCATAAAAATTATCACGGCTTTCATCAATCGGCACATTCATATAATCTTCTTCGGCAAATTCAATATAAGAAGACAAATCGTAGTAGATTTTTATTGCATAAAGTTTGAAGGGTTGGTTTAATCGCTCCCTCAACGCTTTTCTTTCCGTCCGATTGTCTGCCCACTCAGCGATGTTTGCCAAAATAAAATCAATCGTTTTTTGCCGTATTGCAGGTAAATCGGCGATCAATTTTTTATAAGTGGAATGAGTATTCCGCACCGCTATAAAATCCAAAGGACTTTCTGTTTCGATCAAAACCTCAAATTCCTCGTTCGGAACATTGTCGATTCGGGCAAACCAGACTTTTTCCAAATCTTCGTCCCAATCTTGCCAAAACATCTCGCCATACAGATTATCTTTTAATTTCGGTTGCTTGTATTTAATCTCCATAACCACATTTTACTCAATATTAAAATACTGCGCGAATAATGATCGCCGAAGTTAATTGTTCGGGATCGAGAAGATAGTATTCAAAAAAGTGCCTGTTGTTCGGCTATTGATTTGCTTTTTGAAATTTTCTTTCCGTATTTTTTTTCAACTTCTTCATTGAAAAGATCGTTTGCGCCGTTGTGATTTTTCAAAAACCATTCGATATGATTGGCTAAATATTCTTCCCTGATTTTTTCATCGTTTAAATCATTCGGCACTCTTTCCATTCTCGGATCGATGCTGTCAAATCCTGTGAAAGGTTCATTTAGGCGATTTTGAATCATTTTCACATAATCAAAATTCAGTTCAATTCCAAGGCAATTTCGATTGAGTTGCTGGCAAACTCTCAAAGTCGTCCCGCTTCCGGCAAACGGGTCAACGACTAAATCATTTTCATTTGACGAAGCCAAAATCATTCTTTCCATCAAACCTTCCGGCTTCTGAGTCGGATGATTTTGCCTGTTTTCCTGACAATAATGAATATGTGAAAATTCCCAAACATCGCCCGGATTCGCTCCGCGCATATTGTTGATCGAACGATAATATTTCTGCGGAACGCGAATATCATCTAAATTAAATGTAAAATCCTTAGATTTAGTGAACATCAAAATATCATCGTGGCGCGGCGAAAATCCTTTCTTTTTTCCGATTCCCTGTGTGTAAAACCAGCAAATCCAATTGTTGAAATATAAAGAATTATCATTTTCTAAGATTTGGTAAAGATAAGAAATGAAACGAAAACCCATAAAAACGTAAATCGTTCCTGTGGGCTTCAATATTCTGATTGCTTCTTTTGTCCATTCTTTGGTGAAATTAATATATTCGTCAAAACTCTTTGAATCCGATTTATTGCCGTAATTTTTATTCAGATTGTATGGCGGATCGGCAATTACCAGATCAACCGATTCATTCGCTAATTCTTTGAGTTTTTCTATTGCTTCGCCTTGTAAAATTTCTATATTACTCATTTTATCCAACCGTATTTTGTCGCTAAAGCCAACCAATTTTCATAAGAACGTCTTGAAGAAGCCAGATATTTTCGATCAAGCATTTGGCAAAATTCCCAAGCAGTTCTTTCGACAGTAGTTACATAATGAATATCTCGAATTTGAATTTGTCCCGTGCCTAAAGCGGGATTGTAGCTAATGTCCGAATCCGAAAGATATTTTATGTCATAAGCATTATATTTGACGACTTCCATTATTCCATCCATCAGCCCCGTTTCCAAATTTCTTTGCGAATAAACTTTGTGTTTGAGCGATAAAATTACAAACAAATAATCGGGATTTTCAATATATGCACTTCTGATTCTGGCAAACGATGTAATATTCGGCGATTTGCCCGAAGACACGAAATCTTCGGCGGTGGCTTTGACATCAACTTCGGCAGTTACAACCGAATTTATAACTTTATTTCGTTTGAATTGAAGCAAAACATCCGCCCGATTTAATCTTTCCAACGCCTCAACATTTATTAAATTCCATTCATTATTCGGGTTTTCGACAATATTTACAAAAGTTTCGCACGCCCAAGCCTCAACAAACGGACCTGCAATTTTGTTGATATTTTCCATCGGCAAGCCGAGTTTGAGATTGGTGTTAATGATGATTTTGTTCTCACCTCGCAAAATTGCATTTTCAATTTTCTTTTCGATTGATTGAATGGCAAAAACGGACGATTCGGAATAATCATCGCTTTCTTGAGGAATTTTGAAAATTTGTTCGCTATAACTCATTTTTACTCTACATTAAAATACTTCGCCTCCGGATGATGAATGATTCAAATATAATCAGACTCATCATTCTCATACAATAGTTCTATATATCTGCTAAAACTTGGGGCTATTTCTACAAACTTGTCTTGTCTTTCTCTACCTGTCCATTCCGGCAAACCATGAACAAAAGCTACAATTCGACCACTGCCTTCTGTGGTTAGATCAAGATAAACGCTACTTGAATTTCCTCCATCAAGCGCAAAGGGGAGAACTTTCTCGGGAATTGAGATTACATTTTCTCTATCAAAACACATCTCACCGATAAAAGTTCCGTATGAATATTCACCGTTTTCATTTTTTCCTGTGCGATGTATTGAACAGAAACTAATTGGTTCACCATCAATATCAATCGAATAATTGATATAACCACCATTTGCCACATTCAGGAAATCAAGAAAATCTTGAGGAAGTTTCGCGCCTAAGTATTTTTCAATTTCCTTGATTTCCTCTAATGTCGGCGGTTCGTTTGTATTCTCAATTTTAATATTCTTGAATGTGCGCTCCATATTGATTATTCCACATTAAAATACTTCGCCTCAGGATGATGAACAATTATCGCCGAAGTTGATTGTTCGGGGTGGAGTTGGAATTCTTCCGAGAGTTCGACATCAATTCTTTCCGGTTGCAGCAGTTCAAAGAGTTTTGCCTGATCCTCCAAATTCGGACACGCCGGATAGCCGAACGAGTAGCGCGAGCCTTGATAGCCTTGATTGAAAAGTTTAGTTAATTCTTTCGCATCCTGTTCGGCGATTCCGAGTTCTTCGCGGATTCGTTTGTGCCACATTTCGGCGAGAGCTTCCGCCGATTCGACGCTCAAACCGTGGAAAAGCAGATAATCGTTATATTTGTCCGCTTTAAAAAGTTCGGCGGCGTATTCCGAGGCGCGTCTTCCCATTGTGACGAGATGAAAGGCGACCGTATCAATTTTGCCCGAATCTTTGGACGCGAAATAATCCGCCAGACACAGATTTTTACTGCCGCGCTGTTCGATTGGCTGACGCGGAAAGGTGAAACGCATTCTTTCCGTGCGTTCGTCTTCTTGATAAATGATTAGATCGTTGCCTTCCGATTGACACGGAAAATAGCCGTAAACCAGTTTTGCTTCAAGAAGTTTATCGCGTGTCGCTTTTGCCTTGATTTCTTTAAATTTCGGGTAAACTTCCGTTTCTAAGAGCTTTTGGTAATCTTCTTTGGAAGTTCTGCCCTGTTTATACTGCCATTGACCTTTAAAAAGCGCGGTTTCGTTGATAAATCCAAAAACTTTTGACAGATCCGTAATTTCAACGACTTTCGAGCCGTAAAAAGGCGCGGTCGGAATGAATTCAGCGGGCGAAATATTTGATTTCGTTGTGTGCGAAGTGTCGCCAAGGCTTCTTGATGAAACACGCGCCGCTTGTTTACCGAGTTTCGCGTCTTCGCCGACTAAATCTTCCGCATCCGTAACGGTTTCGATTGAATCATCGTCCGGCGCATCGGCTAACGCCGACGCTACTGACTTGCCATTCCCGGCAGCGGCGACTTTGGACTTTGGACTTTGGACTTTGGACTCTGTATTTTGGACTTCGGACTGCTCACGCTGCGTGAGCGCATCCATCGCGTGCAACCCGTCGAAAGCATCGCGCGCATAGAAAAGTTTGCCGTTGTAGATCGGAACCAAATCATTATCAACATATTTTCTATTGAGTGCCGCGCCGCCCAAAATTACGGGAACATTGATGCCGCGCTCGTTCATAATTTCCAGATTGTCGCGCATAATGAGCGTTGATTTAACGAGCAATCCGCTCATTCCGACCGCATCGCATTTCGTTTCTTCGACGGCATTTAAAATATCTTCAATCGGCTGTTTGATGCCGAGATTTACAACGCGATAACCGTTATTCGTCAGAATAATATCAACCAGATTTTTGCCGATGTCGTGAACATCGCCTTTGACGGTCGCCAAAACCATCACGCCTTTCGATTGTTCGCCCTCGACCTTTTCCATAAACGGTTCGAGAAATCTGACTGCCGCTTTCATCACTTCCGCCGACTGTAAAACGAAAGGCAGTTGCATCTGCCCGCTGCCGAACAGATCGCCGACGACCTTCATTCCGCCGAGCAGAATATCGTTGACGATTTCGAGCGCGGGATATTTTTCGAGCGCGATCCTTAAATGATCTTCGAGTTCGATCTTTTCGCCGTCAATGATGTGATGCTTGAGCTTTTCTTCGATTGAAAGATTCGATGTGTCAACCTTCATTGATTTCGCCGTCTTGCCCTGAAACATCGTCGTAAATTCGCCGAGCGGATCATAGACGCAAATCTCGCCTTCAAACTTTCGGCGGTCGTAAATAAGGTCTAAAGCAACTTCGATTTCGCGTTCGTTAAAACGATTCAGCGGCAGAATTTTTGACGCATTGACGATTGCCGAATTCATTCCCGCTTCGACCGCTTCGTGCAGAAAGATCGAATTCAAAACAATACGCGATGCCGGATTTAAACCGAAACTTACATTTGAAACGCCCAAAATTATATTCGCGTCGGGCATCTCCGCGTGAATTTGTTTGATTGATTCAATCGTCGCTTTGGCGTTTTCGCGGTCTTCTTCGATTCCGGTCGAGATTGGAAGAGCGAGCGGATCAAAGAAAATATCGTGCGCCTCGATGCCGAATTCGGTCGCCTGTTTATAAGCGCGACGGGCGATTTTTACCTTATCTTCCGCCGTGCGCGCCATTCCCGTTTCGTCTATCAAACCGATGACGATTGCCGCCGCGTATTCTTTGGCGATTTCGAGCAGTTTTAAGAATCGAGGTTCGCCGTCTTCGTAATTGGTTGAATTCAAAATACATTTGCCGCCCGCGAGTTTCAGTCCGGCTTCCATTTTTTCCCATTCGGTCGAATCGAGCATCAGCGGAATTTTGATATTCGTTACCAGCCGCGAAACAAGCGTGTGCATATCGGCAACGCCGTCGCGCCCGACGAAATCCACGTTGACATCCAAAATATGCGCGCCTTCGCGTTCCTGTTCTTTGGCGAGTTTGACAAGTCCGTCCCAATCTTCCGCCTGCAGAAGATCGCGCATTTTCTTTGAACCCGAAGCATT
>CAYUGW010000162.1:0-8123 GCA_964444245.1 uncultured Blastocatellaceae bacterium
CACGGCAAAACGACTCTGGTTGATGCAATGCTCAAACAATCCGGCACTTTCCGCGACAATGAAGAGGTTCAAGACCGCGTGATGGATTCGATGGATCTGGAACGCGAACGCGGCATCACCATTATGGCAAAAAACGCTTCGGTGCATTTCGGCGATTACAAGATCAATATCTTGGACACGCCCGGACACGCCGATTTCGGCGGCGAGGTTGAACGCGTTTTGAAAATGGTTGACGGCATCATTCTGCTCGTTGACGCGGCGGAAGGCTGTCTGCCGCAAACGCGTTTTGTTTTGCGAAAAGCTCTCGAACAAAAACTTCCGGCAATCGCGCTCGTCAATAAAATTGACCGTCAGGATGCGCGTCCCGAAGAAGTTCTGGACGAAATTTACGATCTTTTTATTGACCTCGGCGCATCGGACGAACAGATTGATTTTCCGGTTTTATACGCCGTTTCGCGCGACGGCATCGCCAAAAAAACTCTGGCGGAAGAATCGAAAAACCTGAAACCGCTGTTCGATCAGATCGTCGAAACGATTCCCGCACCGCATCAGTTGCGCGACGATTCGCTCCAGCTGCTGGTTGCCAATATCGAATATAATGCCTTTGTCGGCAGACTTGCCATCGGCAGAATTTATTCGGGCGAAATTACCAAAAATCAGGATGTCATCGTTTGCAAACGCGACGGTTCGACGCAGAAAACGCGCGTCAAAGAGCTTTATGTTTTTGAAGGAATGAAACGCGAAGCGGTCGAAAAAGCGGGTGTCGGCGAAATCGTCGCGCTTGCCGGTTTTGACGACATCAACATCGGCGAAACGATCACGCTGGTTGATAATCCGAAACCGCTGCCGATCATCAATGTTGACGAACCGACGATCTCGATGATCTTCGGCGTAAATAATTCGCCGTTTTCAGGCATTGACGGAAAATTCGTCACCTCGCGCCAGATCAAGGAACGCCTCGAAAAAGAGCTTTTGGGAAATGTCGCCCTGCGCGTTGCCGAAACCGATTCGCCCGATCAATTCAGAGTTTCGGGGCGCGGCGAATTACAGCTTGCCATTTTGATCGAAATGATGCGCCGCGAAGGTTATGAACTGCAAGTTTCAAAACCGGAAGTTATCACGAAAAGAGATGAAAAAGGCGAATTGCAGGAACCGATCGAGCAGGTCGTCATTGACGTTCCGGAAGAATTTATCGGAGTCGTAACCGAAGCACTCGGACGACGTAAAGGGCAGATGACGAAGATGATCAACAACGGTACGGGGCGCGTCAGGCTCGAATACGAAATTCCGTCGCGCGGTCTGATCGGTTTTCGCGGCGAATTTTTGACCGAAACAAAAGGAACGGGTTTGATCAACACGATCTTTCTGCGTTTTGATAAATGGCAGGGCGCGATGAAAGGACGCGGTACAGGCTCGCTCGTTTCCGACCGCATCGGCGAAACGACGACCTACGCGCTTTATGCTTTGCAGGAACGCGGCAAACTTTTTCTTCGTCCGCAAACGAAAGTTTATGAAGGAATGCTGATCGGCGAAAATGCGCGGGCGGTTGATCTCGATGTCAATGCCGTCAAAGAGAAAAAGCTGACCAATATGCGCACGACCTCGACCGACGAAGCGATGCGCCTCGTTCCCGTCAAGGACTTATCGCTCGAAGAGGCTCTGGAATTTATTGCCGACGACGAACTCGTCGAAGTTACGCCGAAAGCGATCCGGCTTCGCAAACGGGTTTTAAAGGCAAACGAAAGACCGAAGAAATAGATTTTTCGGCTTCAAGTTTCAAAGGAAAAAGGCAAGTTCCGCGGAACGTGCCTTTTTCCTTTGAAGTTTTCGCAATTGAAATTATTTCAAACTGGCTTGCGATTTTGAAGTCAATTTATTGTTGTTGAAAGTGGCAAAAATTCTCGAATAATTCGCACCTTTCCAGTTATACGAAGAAATTTCCGTGCTTCCGACTTTTGTAGTGCTTGATTGCTCGCCTTCCGAACCGATGATTTTGACGACTTCTTCATAACTCATACCGTTTTTGATCTGGTTATATTTCTCCATCGAAAGATCGGCAGTGCCGTCTTTTGAGATCGTACTGCCCGACAGACCGGACTGCGATTTTGAATTTACCTTGTCATCACGGAAATTTACATAAATCCGCTTATAATTATCGCCTTCCCATTTATACGATTTCATTTCGATTTTTCCGACGGTCGAACTGCGTGTTTCTTCGCCTTTCGAGCCGAGCAGTTTAACAACATCGTCATAACTCATACCGTTGGTGATCTTTTCGTAATTTGCCATTGTCAAATCACCGGAATCGCTCGAAGATGTCGTGGTTTTCGGTGTCGATTCTGTCGTCGTCGTCGAAGAATCGGTCGTCGGTGTCGGCGTGTCTATTTTTTCATCTTTTTTGCCGAGCATATTACAGCCAAGCACGACAAACAACATAATTATTAAAACTAAACTAAATGATTTTTTCATTTTTCTCTCCTCGTTTTTTTGGTTTTTATTTGAAAAATTGAATTTAGGTTCAAACTTCTAATTCATAAAAATTTCAAATTTAGAACGTAATTCGACCTTAGATTTGCAGTTAATATTGGTACCGGAAATAATTGCCGACGAATGTATAAAAATTCATTCGATCGAATAATTTTTTGCGAATATTATCACAAAAACGCTGAAACCGAAAAATTCAATTTCTAAATGTGTCTGCGAAAACCGTTAAAAAACGCGGATTCTGCGGCGTTTGAAAACAAAAAATCTTCATCAATTCCGCCGAAAACCCGCGTTTTTCTAATCAAAACGTCATCGCAAAAATTTAATTCATCACATCGCCGAAAGGAATTGCTTCTTCCTTATCACCGCCGCCGTCGAATTTGACAAAAACTCTGCCGATCGCCGCATCAACCTTGACGACTTTTGCACTCGCAAATTTCCCGAAACGCTCGGCTTTGACGGTGTCTCCGGCTTTGACATTGGGTTTGATCGGAACTGCCGAAACCTTTGCGCGGTCAAAAACAGCGGTTTTTCCGGCAAATTGCTGAACATAAACCTTGTCGCCGGCGACATTGATAAGCTGTCCGTGCAGAGTGTCGCCGCCTTCGCTGATCGCAACCGCCGTTCCGGACTGCATCGGTGAAGTAAGCACGGAAAACGTATCGGGCTGGAGCTGTTCGTCCATTTTGCCGATGGTCGTTTTCTTATCGCGGCTCTGCGCCGGATTGTCATACGCGATGTCCAGATAGCGTACGACCGGACGCTTCGGATCGGCATCGTCGGTTACGATGGCGCGGTTCATTCCCGAACCGGATTGCCACCATGTCAGAACTATGTCGCCTTTTTTCGCCGTCTGTCCGGCGGGAATCGGAATGATATAGACATTCGGAACATCCTGCGAATCGCTCATAAACTTGATTTTCGACGATTCTTTTCCGGGCGTATCCATTTTCTGCGCGTAAAAGATCATCGTTACTTTATCGAGACCTTTTTCCTGCGCTTCGGTCAGCCAGTTATACGACGGAACAAGCACGTGTTCGCCGGCTTTGGCTTTGGTATCGGCGATCACAACGCCTTCGACCGGAAATTTGACGGGTCCCGTATTTGCCGGCTTTTCATCTTTGGTGTCCTTTGCGGTTTCCGTCTTTGCGGTTTCTGCGCCGTTCTCATTCGTTTTGGTTTCCGCGCTTTGCGGCGTTGTCTGGCACGCCGAAACCGTTAAAATTAAACTCAACAAACTCAATAAAACTTTTATTTTCATTTTTCCTCCGTTTTTTTCAAAAAAAATTATTATCACTCTTTTTTAAACCGAACAATTTCAAAGTGATTATATTATTCGGACAAAATTCGTTTGTCACCACCTGTTTATGTAGTTTAATTTTTTTGATTTCGGAGTGCGGAATTTAGAATAAATCGGTCTGCATTGCAGCGTCGCGGTTTTTCCAGGTTAAAAGA
The DNA here is from genome assembly GCA_964444245.1 of uncultured Blastocatellaceae bacterium. Taxonomy (GTDB): domain Bacteria; phylum Acidobacteriota; class Blastocatellia; order Pyrinomonadales; family Pyrinomonadaceae; genus JAHCHG01. The sequence goes on from CAYUGW010000162.1 coordinate 3,940, forward strand.
TCTTCGGTTTCGATGTTTCTTTGACGCAATTCGGCGATTATCAAACGGCGGTGACAATCTTCCGACTGTTCGCAGGCGCACATCAGAATCACGTTTTCATCCAAACTCAAAACCGTTTCGAGTCCGAGTTGCAGATTCTGAATCGTGATTTTTCCTTCTTTATAAGTGCGGTTTCCGAGATTCGGAATATGGCGGTAACGATTTCCCAAAAGCGCTTTCAAATAAACCTTCTGCCAGTGCATAATCCGGCTGTAGGGCGCAAACCGAATATCAATCAAAATCGCATCCAAAGCCTCGAGCATCGGTCGCAAATCATTGATATTCTTACCCGTATATCCGGTCGTAAAAATTTTCCGAGTCATTTATATTTTACAAAAAAACAAAAATTTTACTTTTGCCTTTTTACTTTTTACTTTGTCCTACTCTTCTTCATCGGGATTATAAATTTCATAACCGTGATCGTCGTCGTAATAATAGCTTTTTTCCTGCTGATCTTTGCTCCACGAAGCTTCTTCGCCGATTTCGGGCGCGAGTTCGGGAATTTCCTCTATTTCCGGTTTGTTTTGTTTTTCCTGATTCGGTATTTTCGGCATATTTAATTTATAATTCGTGCAAGACATTTCTACAAACAATATTTTGCGAAAATATGAAGCGAACGATCGAGGAAAAACTCTTAAACCCGAAACCCGGCAGCAAAGTCGCCGCCGCTAAAGAATTCGGCATTGATTTGACTCTGTTGCTTCGTCAACTTCGTCTAACGCCGCAACAGAGAATTGATGAACTTCAAGCGGCAATGATTGAAATGGAAGAGTTTTCTAGGGCTGGAAAAAAAGTTACAGCCAAATAAATCATTATGATTAAGGATTTAATAAAATCTCTCAGTAAAAATAATGTCGAACTTATAATAATTGGTGAGGTTGCAAGTTTTTTCTACGGAATAAAAACAATTTCGACAAAACTCGAAGTTATATACTTAAGTGTTGAAGAAAATATTAACAAAATTGTTTCGGCTCTTTCACCATTTGATCCTAAACTACGCGATCAGCCTAAAAGTCTGATTTGCAATTTCGATAAATTCTTATTTCAAAACACAAAGCCGCTTTTAATTGAAACAAACATTGGTTGTATTGATTTGCTTGGTGAAGTTTCAGGTGTCGGCAATTTCAAAGCAGTCGAATCCGAATCAGTCGAGATGGAAATTTTTGATGTATTTGTAAAAGTAATCTCACTCGACGATTTAATAAAAGCCAAACACGCCGCCGGTCGCCCGAAAGATTTACGTGTTTTACCCGAACTCGAAGCATTGCGCGAAATTTTAAGCGAAGAAGAAGAATAAATTCTATGAAAACAAAACAACTTTCCGCCTTTTACTTTTTACTTTTTACTTTTTACCTTTGCCTTTTTCAGAGCGTTTCGGCTCAGAATCTGACGGTCAAAGAAATAATGCAGGAGCCTTCGATTGCCGGAATGCGCGTCGAAAGCCAGCAGCTTTCGCCCGACGGCAAATATGTCGTTTACCGCTGGAACGCCGAAGGCAGACACCCGCTCGATCTGTATTTAGTTCCGACTTCGGGCGGCGAAGCGCGAAAGATTTTGAGTCCGAAGGATTTATTGACTAACCCGCCATCGGAAGAAAAAGAAGACAAACTCGCTTACGGCGTGATCGTTGATGATGAATTCGTCAAATCCCGAAGAAATCAGATCGGAAATCTAAACTGGTCGCCCGATTCAAGTAAATTACTGCTTTCGCAAAACGGCGATTTGTATATTTTGAAAATCGGCGAAAAACAGCCGCGCCGTCTGACGAATACGCGCGGATTTGAGGGCGGCGCAAGCTGGCTCGATAATCAGAGGATTATGTTTTCGCAGAGCGGAAATCTTTTTGTCGTTGATACGGAAAAATTTTCGATTATTCAAATTTCTACGGAAGCGAATCCGCAGAGATTTATCTCGGTTTTCGGCGGAAACGCCAGCAAAAACGGTGAATTTATTGCTTATATCGTGTCCGACGGTTCTGCTCAGCGCGCACTTTTCGTGCCGGATTATGTGGGCGAATTCGTTCAAACGCCTTCCGTCAGGCGCGGCTGGTCGGAGCAAAAAGTTCTGGTTGCAAAATCGGACGGAAGTCTGGAAAAACCCCTCGAAATAAAACTGCCGAAAGCCGAAGGCAAAAGCTATTTCGCAGGTTTGCGCTGGGCGGCGGATAATTCTTCTCTGATCGTCAACCGCATTGACAAAACGACCAAACGAAGACAGCTTTTTTATATTTACAACGTCGGACGCAAGGACGAAAAAACGATTCTCGTAACGGAAGAAACCGACGAAAAATGGATCGCGCCGCTTTCCGGCATTATCGAACCGAATCCGAAAGACAGTTCGCAGCTTTTCTTCGGCTCGGAACGCGACGGATTTAATCATCTTTATCTGGCGACTTTGGAAAGCGCGAAACCTGAACCGAATCCGACAGGCGAAATTCGCGGCGAAAATTCATTGAATCCGGGTTTTACGGGAAAAGTCGAGATCAAGCAATTGACGAAGGGAAACTGGCAGGTCGAATGGGCGAGATGGAACGGTTTGCGTGATACGGAAATAATTTTTTCATCTACTCAAAAAAATCCTTCCGAGCGCGAAATGTACGTTGTTTATACACGCGAAAATGAGATGTTAGGAGTTAAAATAGGCGACGTAAGCCTACTCGATACAAAATTTAACCTCTTCAATTCAGTAACTAAAACACATATTAAGGATAGTGGAATGAAAGGAAATTTTCAGATCACTGAAAATTCTACAAATCCAGCTTTGCTTTTTAGTTTTTCGCAATGGAATAAGCCGACAGAACTTTATTTTTGGAACTATTGCGATAAAACCTGTGCAATAACAACTCCGCCGGTTCAATTAACGAAAACAACTCCCGAATCGTTTCTCAAACGAAAATGGAACGAGCCGAAATTTCTCGAAATAAATTCGCGCGACGGCAAAAAGATTCCCGCGAAAATCTATCTGCCCGCCGATTTTAATAAATCGAAAAAATATCCGATGGCGATTTTCGTACACGGCGCAGGTTATTTGCAAAACGTCATCAACGGCTGGAACAATTATTACCGCGAATTTATGTTTAATCAGCTTTTGACGCAGAAAGGTTATGTCGTTTTGGACATTGATTTTCGCGGTTCTGCCGGCTACGGACGCGATTGGCGAACAGACGTTTATGATTTTTTGGGCGGCAAAGATTCCGACGATCACATAGACGCGATTGATTATATGGTCGCGAATTATTCCGTAAATCCCCAAAAGGTCGGAGTTTACGGCGGAAGTTACGGCGGCTTTATAGCTGGAATGCTCGTCATGCGTTTTCCCGATAAAGTTGCCGCAGCCGCCGCGCTTCGCCCCGTTTTCGACTGGAAAAATTATTACGCGTCGAGTCCGGTTTATACGGCGCAGCGGCTCGGAATTCCGAGCGAAAACCCGGAAGCGTATAAGCGAAGTTCGCCGATTTTTTATGCCGACAAACTTGAAAAACCGCTGCTTATTCTGCACGGACTCGTTGACAGCAATGTTCCCGCGCAGGATTCGATTCAATTGATCGAAAAATTGATTCGTCTGGAAAAAACCGAATTTTTCGAAGCGATGCTTTATCCGGTCGAAAATCACGCGTTTGAACGCCCGACGAGTTGGACGGACGAATATATTCGAATCTTGGATTTGTTTGAAGAGCATCTTAAGAATTGATAATTGATAACGGATAATAGATAATTGTCGCTGATTTATAGTTGATGACAAAACAATTTAGAATTTAAGGTTTTGACACCCTTGCTGACGCGCGGGTTTCTGCCTTTGGTAAAAAATGAGAATATTAATCACCGGCGGCGCAGGATTTATCGGCTCACATCTCTGCGAAAGGCTCTTAAACGAAGGCAACGAAGTAATTTGTCTCGACAATTTTTTCACCGGAAGAAAGGAAAATATCTATCATTTGATGGACGACCGCCGTTTTGAATTGATTCGGCACGACGTAACCGAACCGATCTTTCTGGAAGTTGATCAAATATATAATTTGGCGTGTCCGGCTTCGCCTATTCACTATCAATACAATCCGGTCAAAACCGTCAAAACGAGCGTGATGGGCGCAATCAATATGCTCGGTCTGGCAAAACGCGTCAAGGCGCGGATTTTTCAGGCTTCAA
>CAYUGW010000163.1:0-239 GCA_964444245.1 uncultured Blastocatellaceae bacterium
ATTGTAAATTAAGATAAACGGAAATAATGAATGATTATAAGGGGAAAAGCAAACAGAAAGTAGTGATAAACGGTTTAAATGCCGGAAAATAGGAATGAAAATAATTTTGAGGATTTTTAAGAATAGATCAACTCGGTAAGTGCATTAAATAGTTTAAGCAGTTCAGAAAAAAACTACCCGGTTAAGTAAGCGGTCTTTGACCGCGTTTCACCGTTAATTTATAAGGGAAACGCGGTCAA
>CAYUGW010000163.1:256-8100 GCA_964444245.1 uncultured Blastocatellaceae bacterium
GCCATCGGAAACTTTTTTCAATCCTAATTTCGGCAGTTCCGATTCGGATGCGCCGATATATGTAAAATGCGGCAGATCGGAAACGACCGTTTGAAACCAGCCGTGTTTTGCCAGAATGCCGCGCACTTTGGCGTTGTCGTGTTCGGTAACGTCAAAAGCAAGCATCGAAATATGCTGCGAAGTTCCGGGCGGCGCGACCGAATAAATGATTGATTTGGAAAATCCGGTTGCAAAATAAATTCCTTGTGCTTCAAGTTTGAAAATCTCGCTGATTTGCTCGGGAATGGATAAAGATTTGATACGGGTTGCATCGGCTTGCGTGATTTTGCCTTTGCCGACCCAATGCGTCAAGCCCGGATTAACGCGGCTTTCCCAGTTTTTTACCGTTCCCGCATAATTTCGCCGTGCCGCATCCGCGCCGCCGCGCGGTGTAATGCTTGCGCCGCTCTGCTGCGCCTCGGCAATCGCTTTTTTGAGCGCGTTCATTGCCGGAGTTTGCAGTTCGATAGTTGCGCCGCCAATTGATTCGCTCGCTTTTGAAATGCCGGATTGCCAGGCTGAAACTTCCGCTTCATTATTAAAAACGACCTTCGGCGGCGGAACCGCGCCGCTCTTGGCAACAAACATCGCGCCGTATTCCTTCAGCATTTTTTGCCCGACCGCGTCGGTCGGCGACGTAAATCCGGCGGGCAAATTCGCCGTAAAACCGCCGCTTTTTATTTCTGCCTTGCTTGAATCGTTCATTTTTTCGTCGGAGTTTTTGTTTGTTTTCTCAACATCTTTTGAACCGGAATTTTTATTTTCCTTTGTTGCCGCCGGAGTCGGAGTGCGGGTTGACGAACTCGACACATCGCTTTCTTTCGGCGACCAGCAGGCGGAAAAAAAGGCACAAAAAATAACAATCAGAAGTAAATTTTTGCTTTTCATATTTTATTGTTGATCTTCGATCTTTGATCTTTGATCTTTGTTTTTGTTTTCGTGTTTGACTTTCTTTACTTTGAATTAACGACCTAGATATTTTGGAAAGCCAAAGACCAAAGACCAAAGACCAATTCTTCTAATAATTGACAAACGGCGTAAAAACCCAACCGCGACCGCCGCTTTCGGTTTGAATATACGCCCAGTTGGCGGTCGTTCCGCGCCATTCATCGTAATTTGACGAATAATTAATGATATAAATTCTTTGTCCGCGCGAAAGGCTGCCGACCTTTCTGCCTGTCAAACTCGGCGAACCGCGCAAAACCACATTGCTGCCGTTGCAATAAGCAACGCGTGCGCCCGAGGGCGGAGGAACTTTCGTGTCTTTTTTCGGCGGCGGCGGCGCGTCTTTTTTCTCTACTGTTTTCGTTTCCTTGGATTTGTCTTTATCGTCGGATTTTTCGGAATCTTTTGAATCTTTTACGGAAATTGACGTGGATTTGGCAATGTCGCTGTTATCGGCTTTCTTGGAATCTTTGACCTGAAACGCCCAAAATTTGTGATTTCCTTCATTTAAAAAACCGTTAAATAAGGCAAACGCGTATTTTCCTGTGGCGAGTCCGCCGGACACGCGAAGCCTTTTCATTTCGGTTTTTCCCTCAATCGGGGCAGCCTGAAAATCAATCTGTTTGAAATTTCCGCTCTCTTCAATCGTATCTAATTGAACGAGTTTTAAATCCGTAACCGGAACTTCCTTGGCATCGGAAAACAAAATCAAGCCCGAATTTTCTTCAAAAACCGGAAGTGCATCATCGCTTAAAAGTTTTTCCTTTTCTTCCAGAGCATTAACGACATCGGTTTTCTTTATTTCATTAACCGTTTTTTTATCAGCCGTTTGCACAAACATCCCGATATGATCGGGCAAAACTTCTGCGGTTTGCGGTGTTTGCTGCTGCTGCTGCTGCCAGAGATAAAAACCGCCCGCGCCGATTGCGCCTAAGACCAGTAAAATTGCCAGAGCTAATCCGCCGAAAATCAATCCTTTGCCGCCTTTTTTCGGCGGCTCATAATTCGGCGGCGGCTGATTCGGATAAGATTGTGGAGACAGTTGATTCGGGTAAGACGGCGGCGGATAAGCGGTTTGTACCGATGGCGGTTCGTTTGATTGTTGCGGCTGAAAAAACTGCGTCGGCGGCAAGACATTCGGCTGAGTCTGCATATTTTGAGAGATTGTTTCGCCGCAGCTGACGCAGAACGAATTTTCATAATCATTAACCGCATTGCAAAAAGGACAATTCATAACTTTCTCCAAAATCTCTTAAACGTTTTAAGATCGGATAATTAGTAATAAATAAAAATTAAATCCAATCGCAAATTAAAAATCAAAAATTCAGACGTTCGGAATCCAAAATTTATGACCGCCGGACGTAACGGATTTCAACCCCAAAGACGGCAATTCTTTTTCCGCAACGCCGATAAACGTAAAATGCGGCAGATCGCTCTGCACGGTTTGAAACCAGCCGTGTTTTGCCAGAATCTCTCTGACTCTTTTATCGCCGAACTGTTGAACGTCCAGAGCGAGCATAAAAATATGCTGCGATGCGCCGGGCGCGGCGACCGAATAAAGAATTGATTTATCAAATGCGGTGCTGAAATAAAAGCCTTTTTCTTCCCAGGCTAAAACCTGCGCGACCTGTTCGGCGATGGGCAAATTTTTTGCTTTTTCGGCATCGGCGCGGGAGATTTTTCCGCGTTTTACCCAATGATTGAGCGCAGGAGTAAATCTCGAATTCCAAAGTCTGTAAGTGTCGGCAAAAGAACGACTTCCGGCAATCGAGCCGCCGCGCGGCGTAATTTTCAAACCTTTTTTTGCTGCTTCTTTTCGCGCTTCAATCAGAGCTTCCATCGCCGGTTTTTGCAGAGTTATCTGTATTCCGCCGATATTTTCCGTCTGCGGATTTGATTGGCTTTGAAAAGCGGAAACCTGCATATCATCTTCAAAGATACATTTTATCGGCAAATTTCCGCCGTTGTTTGAAACGAAAATCGCGCCGTAATCGGCAAAAACGCGTCTTGCCGCCAGATTCGTTTCAATCGGGCAGATCTGCGAGAGTTTTATTTTATATGTTTTATTTAGTTTTGCTTCGATAAATTCGATGAAATTCGGCGTTTCATCTGCGGTTTTCTGGGCTGATGTTTGATTTATTCCGGTGAATAAAATCAGCAAAATAAAGATAAATTTTAGCTTGAAATTATTTTTCATAAAAGTTTATTTTGTGTCGAAATTATAACTATTTCGCGCTGAAATACAAATAATAATTACTATTTTTTGATGTTCGCGGCTTTTTTGCGATAAAGTAAAAAGGAAAAAACAATGCAAAAAATAGAAAATTACATAAACGGACAATTGGTAAAACCCGAATCGGGAAATTATCTCGATAATTTCAATCCGGCAACGGGCGAAGTCTATTCTTTGATTCCGGATTCGGACGAACGGGATGTCGAAAAAGCGGTCGAAGCGGCAAAAAAAGCGTTTCCCGTCTGGTCGAAAATGTCTGCGGAAGCCAGACACGACGCTTTGATGCGCGTTTCCGCGCTGATCGAACGCGATTTGGATTCTTTGGCGACTGCTGAAAGCATTGACAACGGCAAGCCGAAAACGCTGGCAAAAACAGTTGATATTCCGCGAGCGGTTTCAAATTTCAAATTTTACGCCACCGCCGCGATGCACACGTGGAACGAATCGTACGACACGACCGGGCAGGCGATAAATTACACTCTGCGCCAGCCTTTGGGCGTAGTCGGCTGTATCAGCCCTTGGAATCTGCCGCTTTATTTATTCAGCTGGAAGATCGCGCCCGCGCTCGCCGCCGGATGCACGGTTGTTGCCAAACCTTCGGAAATTACGCCGATGACCGCTTTTCTGCTGTCAAAACTTCTTTCGGAAGCCGGACTTCCCGCCGGAGTTTTAAATATCGTTCACGGTTTGGGAACAAAAACGGGCGCGGCAATTGTTCAAAACAAAGATGTAAAAGCGATTTCGTTCACCGGCGGAACGGCGACGGGAGAGTGGATCGCGCGGGAAGCCGCGCCGAAATTTAAAAAACTTTCCCTCGAACTCGGCGGCAAAAATCCGAACATAATTTTCGCCGATTGCGATTACGAAACGATGCTCGAAACGACCATACGTTCGTCGTTTTCAAATCAAGGACAAATCTGCCTGTGCGGTTCGCGCATCTTCGTCGAACGCCCGATCTATGAAAAATTCAAAGCGGATTTTATCGAAAAAGTTAAAAAATTAAAAATCGGCGATCCGCTCGATGAATCAACAAACATCGGCGCGGTCGTCTCACGTCAGCATCTCGAAAAAATTCTCTCCTACATAGAATTAGCCAAAGAAGAAGGCGGAAAGATTCTCTGCGGCGGCAATACGGTTGATCTATCAAGCGAAACATATAAACTAAAAAATCCAAAATCCAAAATCCAAAATCCAAAATTGACGGGTTGGTTTATCGAGCCCACCGTTATCGAAAATCTGGCGTTCGATTGCCGTACGAATCAGGAAGAAATATTCGGTGCGGTCGTCTCGATTCAGCCGTTCGACACGGAAGAAGAAGTTTTAAATTATGCAAATTCAGTGCGTTACGGCTTATCGGCGACGGTTTGGACGGAAAATCTCTCACGCGCACATCGAATGGCTGAAAAAATCGAATCGGGAATCGTCTGGATAAACTGCTGGCTTTTAAGAGATTTACGAACACCTTTCGGCGGCGTAAAAGATTCCGGCGTAGGACGCGAAGGCGGTTTCGAGGCATTGCGGTTTTTTACGGAAGAGAAGAATGTTTGTATCAAAGTGAACTACTAACAATGGTAAAAATATCAAAAGAAAATCCGGCAAGCCAAATTCTGCCGTTTGTAAAAAATTGGATGAAACTTTTGGCAGACGGTCGTTTCAATAAAGCTTGTGAAATGATCGACAAGCCAAACAGTTACGGAATCGTCTGGACACCTGAACTGATAAAAGAAACAATTAATGAAACCTTTAGTCCTGATACAAGATTTTATGATTTTCATCCTGAAGGTCCGATTATAACCGATCCGTTTGAACTCGAAGAACAAAAATTTGTTGAAGTTATCGAATTTGCCGATGAAACCGGATATGTCTTTCAATATGATTTGCCGCTTAACAATGAATGGAGCGATTTAACCGCATTATTCGAGTTTATAAAGGATGGCGATGAATATGCGGTTATACTTGATGATTTACATGTAATGTAAAACAAAATACTGTATAAGTAACAGTTACGATTGACTTGCCAACCGAAGTTGAAACGGCGTTACGGAAAAAGGCGACGGCGGACGGTTGTGTAAAATAAGTCAGTAGCGTCGGCGTGAGCCGATGCGTTCAAGTTTGATTATGTGGAACGATACTGAAATCCCATTAGCGTATCTAATCACGTTTCGCGGTTATGGCACATGGCTGCACGGGGACGCGCGCGGTTCGATTGACCGTTTTCATAATCAATATAAATCGGCATATCGTGAGCCGAATCAGAGTTTACATAATTTTAGTGCTAAACTTTTAAAGAGCGAACCTGTTAAGTTAAACGGCGCCGGAAGGCAAGCGGTAGAGTTTGCTGTTCGGGAAGTTTGCGATTATCGAAATTGGCTTTTGCGGGCGATAAATATTCGGACAAACCACGTTCATACTGTTGTTTCGATTGGCGATGCAAGTCCGAGCAAAGCACTCAATAGTTTTAAGGCTTACGCCACCAGAAAACTGCGGGAAGATAATCTTTGGAAATTTGAACACAGTCCATGGGCAGGGCGCGGAAGCAAAAGACGTTTATGGAATGAACGAAGCATCGAGATTGCTGTGGATTATGTGATAAACGGTCAAGGCGACGAATTGCCTGATTTTGATTAAAGGATCGTCCGGGTGAGGAAGACGCATCGGCTCACGCCGACGCTACTGACCTGCGGATGCATCGGCTCACGCCGACGCTACTGACCTGATTGCGCCAATCCTACTGACTTGAATTAAATGAGATTTAACGGAAAATCAACGCGCTTTTATGAGCGGACAAAGCTGGAAGTTCCGGTAGAAATTACTTATGCCGAGAATGAAGACGCGGCTTGGACGGAAAATACGCTGACCGAGGAATTGACGATCTGCGGCGCGGGATTTACTTTGTCGCGCCCCGTTTATCCGAAACATCTCGTAAAACTTCGCCTCGCGATGCCTAAAAGTTTGCGGCTTTTTGATTTCGGAAAGGAGATTTACGAAGTTTGGGGCATCATCACTTCCGTGCAGATCGTTCGGACGGAAAATCCGCAACAAGTGCGTTTTAAGATCGGTGCGGCTTTGATCGGAGCAAATCCGCCGCCCGGTTTTCTGCGCGATCCGGCGACTCTTTATGATCTCAATCCGATTTTGCGCCGTCAGGGTTTTTGGAATTTTCGGGAATTGCCGCGCAACAGAGGTCGCTTTGCCCGCGCTTTGACCAACCGGCGAAAACTTAAAAATGTCGTAATTCTTGAAACGCTCAATAATTACGGGCAAATCATTGAATCCGTCAGAGCCGTAACCGAAGATATCAGCGAAGGCGGAATGGCTTTGAATGCAAAACTTACAAAAGGCTGCACGGAATATGTAATAATCAGATCAAAAGATGAACCCGTTTCGCTGCTTGCCAAAGTCCATCGCGCACACGCTTCGGACGAAGAGGGAAATTTGAAAATTCATCTGGAATTTATCAGCGGAGAATGGCTGATTTGAACCGAAAAACGGGAAAATCAATTCAATCAAAATCTAAATTAAAATCGGCGTTTGTATGGGTGAAATTCAGCAAAATCCGCAACTTTGCTATAATTTGCTTGAGGTGAAAAAAAATATGACAGTTGTTCTCGAATTGAAACCTGAAATTGAAGAAGCCTTGCAGAAAAAAGCGAAAGCTAAAGGCTTTGAGGTTAATGTTTACCTTGAAAAGTTAGTCGAAAAAGACGTTGAACATCAAAAAACTTTGGACGAAATTCTTGCGCCGATTCGGAAGAATTTTGCCGATAGCGGAATGACCGAAGAAGAATTGGACGCGCTTATCGAAAGCGAAAGGCAGGCGATGTGGGAAGAAAAAAACGGCAAGCGAGGTTAATAGATGATTCGAGCCGTTTTCGACTGCAATATTTTTCTCCAATCCTTATTAAATCCGAATAGTATTGCGGCGAAATGTCTTGAATTTGTGAGAGAAAAGTTTTGCTTTTTGTTTCAAAGGATACGCTCGATGAAATTCGTGATGTTTTATTGCGTCCGAACATTCTTGCCCGACTTCCCGACGCAACTCCCGAACAAATTGAAGTCTTTATTGAAGAAATTATTGAAATTTCGTTTTTTGAAAAAAATGTTCCGAAGCGGTTCAATTTTGAACGCGATCCGAAAGACAAAATGATTATTGATCTTGCGCTTGTTTCTCACGCCGATTACATTGTTACACGCGATAAAGATTTGCTTGACTTGATGACCGATATTTCAGTTGAAGGAAAAGAATTCCGGCAAAAATCGAGACCTTTGAAAATAATTGAACCGATTGAGTTTTTGAAACTTTTGGCACAGGAAGATTTACCTTTGAATCCATAGAAAAACCGAGGAGAAAAATGATGAGCGAAACACAAGCGATCAGAATTGAAACAGGCGAAGAAGTGGCATTTGAATTGATGAAATTTATCGCTGAAAAAGAAAATAAACAATTAGCGCAGGAAGAAGTTAGAGATTATTATCTGGATTTGTTCGTCGAATGCGCGAGCGTTGTTTATGACGGCGAACGGGCGGCGGAATAATTCTTGTAAATCCCGTAATGAAAGCCCTAAACAAAACTAAAATACTTTTTGTTTTCGCGCTCGCGCTTTTTTGTGCCTGCGGAGATCGGGAA
>CAYUGW010000164.1:0-8091 GCA_964444245.1 uncultured Blastocatellaceae bacterium
CATCGGCGTGCGCGAGGCACGGGCGGCGATCGGGCAGGAAGTCGAACTGAAACTCAAGGATTTATTCGGCACGGAGCAATCTTTGAGCCAATACAAAGGACGCATTATTATTCTTAATTTCTGGGCGACATTTTGCGAACCGTGCCGCGTGGAAATGCCGGATCTGGCATTAGTTCAAAATGAATATGCCGCGCTCGGCGTTCAGGTGATCGGCGCGTCAGCCGACGACGTTTCAGACCGGGCGAAAATTCTCGAGTTTATCAAGGAAACAAAGGTGAATTTCCCGATCTGGATGGGCGCAAATGCCGCCGATATGTCGCGTTTCGGACTCGGCGAAGCTCTGCCCGGAACGGTCGTTATTGATAAAAACGGCAAAATTGTCAAGGTTATTTCGGGCATTGTAAATGCCGCCGATTTGAAAAAGCAGATTGATTCGATGCTTCAGACGGCGGAAAAAACGGTCGAAAAAAGCGATTCGGTCGCGCAAAAAGTTATCAAACCGAAGAAGGCGGAAGTGTCGAGTGTTCCCAGTTGACCGCTCTGACCGGGAGAAGGTCGCGCCGTGAGCGGGACAGGAGAAAACAATTATAAATGGACTTACGGGACGCGGTTTATTCCCGATATAATCAATCGTGCCAGGTGGCGAAATACGCTGACGTATCAGGTGAGCGCGCGTCTTTCGGTCGGAGTGGAATATAATCCGCTGGCGGGAAAAGTGTCGCCGCTCGCTAATTTCGTCGCCGTAACGGAAACGAAAAACCGTCCGGCGTTGATCCTTGGAACGAGCAGTGACCGCATCGGTACGCCTTCGGGACAATCCTTTTACGCGACTTTGAGCAAGAATCTAAGACGCGAAACAGGTTTGCCGGTTGCGCCGTATTTCGGCGTTGCTTATGGAACTTTTGAAAAAAAGATGCGACCGATCGGCGGTTTGAATATTTATTTTCCGAAAGGTTTTTCGTCAACCGTGCTTTTCGACGGCGTAAAAGTTCATCCGCTCGTCAATTATTCACGCGGGCGGCATCAATTCGGCTTTATGCTCGCGCAGGGCAAAAAGATCGGTTTCAGTTACAGCGTTTCATTTTAAAACTATGCAGCAAAAGTAAAAGAAATAAATTGAGCCGCGAATTATTTCACTAACTCCCATTCTTTCAACACGTGTAAAAGATTCGGCAATTTTTCTTGCCACAACCAGGCAACATTTAAGCGCAAATTCGGCAAAACCCGGCTGTTAAAAATGTTGGTTTCGTCCGCATAAACCATTTGAAAAAAGCCGTCATCGCCTGTTATGTAAAACTCGACCTTTTCTCTTTCGTAATCAATTATCCAATATTCTCTGACTCCGGCAATTTCGTATTCATAAAATTTATCGCCACGGTCACGCCCACGACTTTCGGGCGAAATAATTTCTATAATCAAATCCGGCGCACCGTCAAAATAATTCTTCTTCAATTTATCCAGCCGGTTTTTTGCCACAAAAAACAAATCGGGTTCACGACCTCTTTCGCTTAATTTGACGGTCATCGGTGCGGTAATAATAACTCCCAAATCATTTTCCTCGACAAAAACTCGTAAAACAGCTACTAAAAAATCACATAAATCTTGATGTTTGTATGATGCGGACATAAATTCAATAACTTCGCCGTCAATCCATTCGGCGTGTTTGCCGTCATATTCAGTGAGAAAATCTTCAAACGACATTTTCTTTTTGCGGATGGTTGAGACTTTTTTTTCGGCAACTTCTAACATAAATTTTACCTCTTGGACATTTTACAATGTTATTGAAAGGATTGAAAATAAAACGTGAATTTTCCCTAATCAAACCAAACGGATATAATTTGAAATTAATGCTGAAAATTGATATACACACACATATTTTACCCAGAGATATTCCGCGTTGGAAGGAAAAATTCGGCTACGGCGGATTTATCACGCTCGAACACCACAAACCATGCTGTGCGCGGATGCTCAAGGACGACGGGCATTTTTTTCGCGAGATCGAAGACAATTGCTGGTCGGCGGAAAAACGGATTGAAGAATGCGATTCGTTCGGCGTAAACGTACAAGTTCTTTCGACCGTTCCGGTGATGTTTTCATATTGGGCAAATCCGGCAGACGGCGCGGAAACCTCTAAATTTTTGAATGACGGAATTGCCGAAATTGTTTTGAAATTTCCGAAAAGATTTATCGGTCTCGGAACAGTTCCGCTGCAAGACACGAATCTTGCGATCAGAGAATTAGAACGCGCCAAAGAAATCGGCTTGGTCGGCGTGCAGATCGGTTCGAATGTCAATCAATTAAATCTGGGCGACGCGCGGTTTTTGGAATTTTTTAAAGCGTGCGAATCTCTGGAAATGGCGGTTTTTGTTCACCCTTGGGAAATGTTAGGCGAGAAAGATATGCAGAAATACTGGCTGCCGTGGCTCGTCGGAATGCCGGCGGAAACTTCAAGAGCGATTTGCAGTTTAATATTTTCGGGAACATTGGAAAAATGCAAAGATTTGCGAATCTGCTTCGCACACGGCGGCGGCTCGTTTCCCTATACTTTGGGCAGAATCGAACACGGCTTTCAGGTTCGCCCCGATTTGGTAGCGGTTGATAATGATAAAAATCCGCGTGATTATTTAGGCAAATTCTGGCTCGATTCGCTTGTTCACGACGAAATGATGCTTGAAATTTTAGTCAAACTCGTCGGCACGGAAAAGATCGCGCTCGGCACCGATTATCCGTTTCCGCTCGGCGAATTAGAACCCGGAAAATTGATTGAAACTTCAAATTTCAATGAAGAAGCAAAAGCAAATATGCTGCACGGCGCGGCACTCGAATGGCTAAAATTGGAGAAGGATTTTTTTGTCTAGCTAACTTCGTGAAATCAAAGAAAGAATTTGTAACCACAGATATACACAGATGAACACGGATAAATACAGGATTTTTTATAAAATTGATTTTCTTGTTAAATAAAAAATCCGTGTTCATCTGTGTATATCTGTGGCTAATTTTCTTCGGTTTTATCTACCTCAAAAATCACAAACAAATTGTTAATCATCTTTTTTTACAACAATTATCTTTTCTTTATAAATCGTTTCAAAAAGCCTCCGGGCTAAACCGGCGTTCGTTTTTTTCAAAAAAGAATAGTGTTCGAGTGCGCCCGATTTATTTTTATCGGCGAGTTCGGCGATTGCCAGATTGTAGCGCATCGCTTCGTTTTCCGGTTCGATCTCGATTGCCTTTTTTAAGGCGGAAACCGCTTGTTTATAACGCCGGAGTTCGAGCAAGGCAACGCCGAGATTATTGAATTTTTCGGCATTCAGCGGAAAGTTTTCGAGCGATTTTTCAAAAACTTTGACCGCTTCATCCAAACGATTCGATTTCATCAAAGCCGTGCCGTAATTTGAAAACGATTGCGCGTCCTGCGGCACGAGTTTGAGCAAGTTTTTATAACAAACTGCGGCTTCGCTTGCTCTTTCGGACGCGAGAAAGATATCGCACATTTTGGCGCGTGCCGGCGCATAGTTCGGGTTTATTGCAACGGCTTTTTTCAGCGCGGAAACGGCTTCCGTCGTTTGGTTTAACTTTGCCAAAACGGTTCCCAGATTAAAATACGCTTTTTCGTATTTCGGATCGAGCGCGATTGATTTTCGTAATGCGGAAACGGCTTTGTCGTATTTTTCCAATTCAAAAAATGCCGCGCCCAGGTTGTTTTGAACCGCCGCGCTCTGCGGAAATTTTTCGGCGATTTCCAGATAAACCGAAACGGCTTCAGCGTATTTTTTTTCCTTTTCAAACTGCAACGCTTTTTCAACCAGCGTCGGCGTTTCGACCTGCGCTTCGGCATTTAAAACGGCGGTTAAAAACAGAGCGATAACCAGACAATTTTTAAAAAATTTATAAATTTGTAAATATTCCATCTTTTTCTCTCCCGAATTTCGTATGTAAAATTTGAACTAAACTTTTTTGGTAAATACCGCCGACTTTGGGCTATAATTGTTTTGCAAGAAACAAAAAAATCAAAAATCGGCGGCATACAGCCATTCCAGCTGTGAACGAAATATATTCCGGAAGGCGGCGAAAAATCTTTGGAAAAATCTCCTAAATTTTTCCTAAAATTCTCCGAAGGACGATTTTTATGAGCAGTAATAATCAGCATTTCTATCAATTTAAAGAATTCCGGCTCGATGTTATCGAACGAAAACTTTTGCGCGGCAGCACTTCCGTTTCCCTGACTCCGAAGGTTTTCGACGTTCTGGCTGTTCTGGTCGAACGCGGCGGTCATCTGGTCGAAAAGGACGAACTTCTCCGGCTCGTCTGGGAAGATGCTTTTGTCGAGGAAGCGAATGTGGCGCGGGTTATTCATTCGCTGCGCAAGATTTTGGGCGAAAACGCAAAAAATAAATTTATCGAAACGGTGCCGAAAAAAGGTTATCGTTTCGTTGCCGAGGTCGAAAAATTAAACGGATTTTCGGCACAAAAAGACGAGAATTCGCCCACAGACGAAGATGTTTTCTTAAAGGATGAAAATTTTTTGAATTTTCAAACGGACGAAATTGCGGACAATGAAAAAGTTCGAAGCGATCAATATAATTCCGGCAATTTTTATGAATCTTCGCGCGAGCATTTGACGGAAACTCAAATGCCGATCCGCATTTTAGAAAATCGCAACTCGAAATTTTTTGTTTTCGGCACGCTCATGCTGGCAATCGTTTTGGCGGCAGGCTTTTGGATGACCAATAGTTTTTGGGCGGCTGGCGACAGCCAGCAGATCAGTTCGATTGCCGTTTTGCCGCTCAAACCGATCGGCGGCGAAACGCGCGATCCGATCTATGAACTCGGAATTGCCGAATCGTTGATCCTCAAACTCAGTTCGACGCAGGAACTGACCGTCCGCCCTCTGAGCGCGACGCGTAAATATCTGGAACTCGATCAAAATCCGACCGATGCCGGACGCGAACAGCAGGTTGATTTCGTTCTTTCGTCAAATTATCAGATATCGGGCGGAAAAATCCGCGTTACGTCCCAGCTTATCAATATTAAAACCGGAAGCGTCGAGGAAGTTTTCAAGAGCGAAAAAAATTCGTCAAACGTTTTTTTAATGCAGGACGCGCTTGCCAATGAGATCGGGAATACTTTGTTGGCACGGTTCGGCAAACGCGAAAATTCGCTGCTTGCCAATCGCGGAACTTCAAACGAAGAAGCCTACAGACTTTACCTGCAAGCCTGTTTTATTTTCGATCAATGGAATAAAACCGAGATCGGAACGGCAATCGAATATCTCGAACGCGCCGTCAAGCTCGATCCGAATTTTGCGCAGGCGTATGTTTTTCTCGGTTACGCATATCGCTTTTCGCCCGGAAAAACCTTCGACGCGCCGCAGGAACAATTCGTAAAATCAAAGGAAGCGATCAAAAAAGCACTGGAATTGGACGAAAATCTGGCTGACGCGCACGCCGTTTCGGGAATGCTCAAATCGAGTTATGAAAGCGATTTTGCCGGCGCGGAAAATGATTTCCGGCGCGCACTCGAACTAAATCCCGATTCGCCGATGGCACTCGCGCTGTATGCGAATTTTTTGATCATTCCGGGACGTTTCGATGAAGCCATCGTTCAAAACAAAAAAGCGATGGAAATTGATCCGGCGGCGGCGACTCATCAGATAAATCACGGCGTAATTTTGTATTACGCGCAACGCTATACGGAAGCCGCCGCGTATTTCAAAAGTTTGATCGAAAAGGATAGGAATTTTTCCTACGCATATTTTTGGCTGTGGCTTGTCTATGAACTGAAAAACGACGAAGCACAAGCCTTCGAATGGTTTATAAAGTATCAAACGCAGATCAAAGCCGCGCCCGAAATCATTCAGCTTTATCAAAACACACACCAAAAATCAGGCTGGAAAGGCGTGATGCGCGAGATGATCGTGCAGGACGAAAAAAAGATCTTAACCGATAATTATGCGGGTTTGCTTTACGGCATCGCCTGTTTTTACGCCCGGCTCGGCGATAAGGAAAAAGCCTTTGAATATCTGGAAAAGGTTTACGCTCAACGCCTTGCCGCCATAACTATGATAAAAGTTGACCCGTTTCTCACGTCGCTGCACGGCGATCCGCGTTTTGAACGCCTTGTCAGCCGCGTCGGTTTAAAATGAAAAAAGGAAAGATTTGCCGATCTTAAAATCTGTTGGGCGAAAAAAAAAATTGAATTAACTCAGAAACGTGACTTTGCGTTCTTTGCGCCTCTGCGTGAAATAAAAATCTTCGGATAATCGAAACTTTCAAATATATCAAATAATCTCACGCAAAGGGCGCAAAGAACGCAAAGTTTCTTGTTTTAACAATCTTTTAAATTCCTACCTGTTTATGTGGCGCGTCCGGCGCGAAATTCGGATATTTTAACGGTTAGAGTTTTTCAAATTTCGGATTTGAAAAGGATGGAATTTATGAAACTGCAAAATAAAAATGTTTCGGCAATCATTGGTGTGATATTTCTCGGTTTGGTTTTGGGCTGCGGTTTTGGGCAAACCTGCACGGGCGAATTAACATTTGAAGGCACACTCTATCGCGGAAAGGACAAAGATGCCGAACAGGCAAAGCGCAATGCTTGCACCGGATACTGCATCGAAGGCAGTTCGCATTTTGACGACTTGTATCGTGTCTGGCTTAATTCGCCGAAAGGCAAAAAAATTCGCGACCCCGAAAGCAAAGAAAGCAAATGGGCGGCGATGGCGGAAGATAAAGATTTAAACGCCTTTGTCAAAAAATGCACCGCAGAATGTTATCAGGAAGCCGCCGCCGGCAAACGGAAAATGGAGGTAAGATGCGAATAATGAAAAATCATATAATTTTTGCCGCGATTCTATTTCTTTTTGCCGTCGGAAGTTTTTCTCAGGTTTCGGCACAAAGCGATAAACAAATCGAAGAAATCCGGCGGATTTACAAGGAAACAAACGAAAAGGTCGGCGGATTAGAAAATGAAGATTCGGAAATTTTTTTGAGCGAACTCATCATCAATAAAACGAACACTTCTTATCCGGCGGTCGGAGTTTATCGGTCGGTCGTCAAATTTTATTACGCTTTCGGCAACAGAGAAAAAAATCCGTATCCCGACCGTTTGCTGAAAATCTCGATCACGACAAACCGTTCGGCTCGTGTGGAAAATTCGGAATTTCTTTTCAATCCGGCAGGACAGCTTATTTTTTATTTTGAAGACAAGGACGACGCGGAACTGCGCGTTTATTTTTCCGCCGAAAAACCGATAAGAATTTTAAAAGGCACGCAAAACTTGAATTTAAATGACAAAACCGCTGCTGAAAAAGTAAAAAACATTTTGTTCGAAAAAAGAAAACTCGCCGGGATTTTCTCTAATTCACTGGATTTTTAGCCGTTCGGTTCGTTTTTTAATCAATATTTCTGATCAAAACCGCATCGTCAATATGTTTCCCCTGCGAGACGACCAGATCGTTTTCATTGAAAAATTGAAAATGATAGATTTTCGTGTCTTTGAGTTCGACGATCACCTCCGGCGGTTCGGAATCTTCAAAAATGTTCTGTTTCAAAATAACGGAATTTTCAGGCGTGTGATTGATGAAATAGATCGCATCGCTTGAATTATTCCAGCGGAATTGCGATTGCGAAGTGTTGATCGCGATGATTTTCGCTTTTTGAGGATCGCCGTCAAGACTGATGATTCCGATCTTTATCAGATTCGAGGTTTCTTCTTCGAGATCGGTTCTTTTTTCTATATCGGCTTGGCGAAAGGCGAGAAAATTTTCGTCCGGCGAAAGCGCGAGAAAACTGTCGGGCGCAAAACCTGCGGGCAAGTTTATTTTTGTTTCTTCGCCGCTTGCCGTGTTTTTCCTGATTATTACCGATTTTCCCTTTGTTTTTCGGATAAAATAGATCGTCGCACCGTCGGCGGAAATGTTCGGAAAAAGATCGTTTCCTCCATCATCATCGGTTATTTGCCGTAGATTCTGCCCGTTCGGCTGGATTTTTTTGATGTGATATGTTTCGCCTTTGAGCGCACTGAAATAAATAAAATTCCCGTCCGCCGCGGCAATCGGTCGCTCGTTCGCTTCATTCGATTTGACGGTTAATT